>JBKHIN010000019.1:0-16314 GCA_046538635.1 Alphaproteobacteria bacterium | reverse complement strand
ACGGCCCAGGACAGCAGATAGAGGCAGACGCCCGCCCCCGCGGTTGCAAGCCCGATTTCCAGAAAATCATACTGCCCCGGCGGCCAGTGCAGGCCGTAAGCCCGCACCGCGAACTCCCCGATGTGAACGAGGAAGATGATACCTCCCAGCGCGAACGCCGTTTTCGCCAGGTTTTTCAGCAGGCTACTGAGCAAGGTCAGAACCCAGGCTGCCTGCGAGGTTTCACCTCGTTCGTTTCCCCGTCGCGTCATTGTTCATCCCCCGCCGCGATGGACTGCAGATGGATCCGGTCGGCGGCCGGCGTGATGAAATGCGCCCGGACATTCCGCCACCAGAACCACAACACGCCCACCATCAGAAGCCCGATGAAGACGATCACCGCACTGAATGCCACGAATTGTGTCAGCTCGCCCAGATCGCCGAGCTCGACCGGTGAAAGTGCCTGCAGCCATTTGTGAAAGATATCTGCCACTGCGCGCGTTCCGTTGACGTTGGCGCCGAACACGGAGGCGACCACGGTCAAGGGCAGGGAGATCGTGGCGACAATGGTGAGCAGGAATGCGTAGCGCGTCAGCCGGACCGTCACCATTCCCGCGACGGCTTCCTGGAGGGTTGTGATCCGCAGGCGCAGGTTTTCTATATCCTCAACGGCGTCCCTTACCCGCGCGGTCCGCTTGTCGAGTTTGTCACTTATCAGGATAGGGTCGATCGATTTATCTTCCCTCATCGCCGAGATGACATCCCGCAAGGGGACGACCTGTTTGTAGATGCGGGTCACGCGGCTGCGCAGGGAGGCGATGAGGTGCAGCAGCGCGTCGGGCTTGGCGTCGAACAGATAATCCTCCACCGCGGCGAAGACATGCTCGAGCTTGACGAGGGTCTCGCTGGTATTCGAGGAAATCTTACCGATCAGCTCGAACACGCATTCCTGCACGCTGTCCGGGCCATCGCCATCCTTTGTTTCCTTTGCCAGCGTATGAATGCGATGCAAGCGCACCTTGCGCCGGTGCGCGCGGAGTATGTCTCTTACCTGTGGCCTGCTCTTTCTTTTAAGCGACCAGTCATCCATAGGCTTGAAGGTCGTGTTGCAGGACTCCGCCGTAATAAGAATTTTTTTGCCATGCTCGAGCAAAAAGTACATGTGGTGCAATTCGTGCGTATACAAAGTATTAATAAACTCATCATATTCCCGCTTATCGCTCATTTCGGGAAGTTTCTCGAAATCGGCCAATAGTTCGATATCGACAAATCGTTCCGGGGGGCTGAGCGCGCCGACATAGAACAGGAAGTTCTCCTTACTGACCTTCTCGTACATCGGCGTGCGTTTGAGTTCGAACTTCTCGCCGAAATCCTTTTTGGCGCGGGCTTCAAACCATTTTGCGGCCTCCTCGAAGTCCAGGTTCAGGTGTATCCAGACATGCTCTCCTTCATATTTATGAAGTTTGGAATTGAGGTCCTCAATCGTCTGTAACTCAGTAATATCGTGGGCACCTTTCGGGCCTTTCAGCCACAACGCGCAGAGAAGCGGTCCATTCTCTTCTTTATCCAAGATCATGCCGTCCTCCGAACACTGAACATCCTGCTCTCCTCCCCGGCCGCCCCGCCGAATGAAATCGCGGCTACTCGCCCGGATTGTGAGATCGTGGATCGGGGCGCACAACCTGCCCGAAAGTGGAAAGGCGTAAAACTCAGGTAGAGCAGGGCTCATCAACGCCCGGAACTCTGCATAATCGGGCGGAAAGCGGGACATCCTGAGCGGGAAATCGGGCGGGGATGTTGCGCGATGGGCACGTTCCCGCCGTCAGGAACAGCGGATGGCGCCAGTCACGGAAAGCGGGCGTCAATCAGGGCGTACCCAGACAGAGTATTCACACTGCACAGAAAGGAGCACCGGGAGACGTCCGGTCCAATTCAGGCCCCTGTCCTACCCCCAATGCTCCTTCACCCACGGCGTCGGCCGCACGTTCTTGTACAGTTTCGAGGGCCATTTCGCCTTCGGCCACCGCCCCTCGATGGCCTCCTCGGGCTTGGGGTGGCCGTGGAAGGCGACGATGCGCGCGCCCTTGGGAATGCGCGGCGTCAGCACATGGTTGAGCGGCCCGCCGGGCAGGCAGTGGAACTTGAAGCTGCGCACCCATTCCTCCGGCCAGAAGGCGAGGTTCTCCCGTCCCAATGTCCGGGACAGGAAGATCTGCTCGTTGGGGTGACGGTCGAACAGGGTGCGCATCTCGGCCTTGTAGCGGTCGAGCACATGGGTAAAGCGGCCCGGAATAAAGCAGAACACGGACGAATTACCGATGCCCTGTCCCTTCTGGGTCCAGTTCTCGATGATGGCGAGCTTGTTGGAATAATCGAAGAACGGGTCGAGGCCGCCGACGATGACCACGTCGAGATCGAGGAAGAGGGTCTTGCCCTTCAGGCCGCCCAGCCCCGGCGTGAACAGCGCGAGCTTGCGCCAGGGGGAGATGCGGTGGCGCTCCGGCACCTCGATAGGGGGCAGGGGCTGCGTCTCCACGTCTTCCCGGATGCCCGAGGGGTCGTCTGTAAAACACACGAAACGGAAGGGGCGGGAGAGGTGCCGCCCCGCCATGGCCCGCAGCTTGTTCACGTAATGGGGCCCGTAGGCCGTGCCCCACTTCATGCAGATCACATTGACCGGCGTGTCCGCCATTTTCCCCAACCCCTTGCGCCCGTTCACCATTCGGGCTGTTTGCCGTTTTTTACGCGCTGTTTCGTTTTGTTTCCACGGAAATTGCGGCGATCTCACGTCCCCGTGTCATCCTTCGCCGGAAGGCGATCCTTTCCGCCGCTCTTCCTGCCGCCGTCTCATGAGACCGCGATAGACGTCGAGGGTCGCGCGCGTCATGGCCCCCACCGAAAAACGCTCCGCCACGAAGGCCCGCGCCCGTGCCCCCAGTTCGGCGCGTTCCTCCGGCGTCAGCGCCAGCGCCTGCGCCATTGCCCGGGCCAGCGCTTCCGCGTCCCCCGGCGGCGTGCGCCAGCCGGTGACGCCTTCGCCTTCCGCCTTCACCGTTTCCGTCGCCCCGCCGTGGTCGGCCACGATTACCGGCTTCGCCATGGCCTGCGCCTCCACCGCCACCCGGCCGAAGGCCTCGGGCTCGACGGCGGGCGAGATCACCAGATCGGCCGCGGCATAGGCCAGTGGCATGTCGGCCACATGGCCCGCCAGATGCACGCGCCCGCCGATCCCCGCCGCCTCCGCCCGGGCCGTGAGGGCGTCGCGATAGTCCGTGCGCCCCTGATGGTCGCCCGCCAGCACGGCGCGCCAGGGCGGCGCATCGCGGCCCGAAAGCAGGGCCAGCGCGTCGAGGAACACTTCCTGCCCCTTCCAGCGGGTCAGCCGGGCGGGCAGCAGGATCACCCGTTCCCCTTCCTTCGCCCCCCAGTCGGCGCGCAGCGCCTCGCGCGCCGCATGGTCCACCGCCGCCGGATCGAAGCGGGTCATGTCCGTGCCGCGGGGGATGGTGACGATACGGCTGAGGGGTACGCCGTGAGCCTCTGCGATGTGCCGCGCGGTGTAGCGGGAATTGGCGATCACCACGTCGCCCGAGGCCATGATCGCGTTATAACGCCGCTTCAGGGCAGTGCGTGCGGTGTAGATGCCGTGATATGTGGTCACGAAGGGCAGGCCGAGGCCGCGCGCCGCGGCGCGCGCGCTCCAGGCCGGTGCGCGCGAGCGGGCGTGGACAATGTCTACCCGGTGGCCCTGGGCGATGTGCCGCAGGCGCAGGATGTTGGCGGCCATGCCATACGGGTTCTTGGTTGCCGCGGGGATGATCTCCACCGAAGCGCCCATCGCTTCCAGTTCCGGCACCAGCCGCCCGCCCGAGGTGGCGACCACGGCGCGGCCCCCGGCCGCAATCAGCGCGCGCGCCATGTCCAGCGTGGTCTGTTCCACGCCCCCGGCGTCGAGCCGCGGCACCACCTGCAGCACCGCGGGCGCGGCAATTTGCGCTTCATTCGCCATGTTACCTCCAAAAGGGGGTATAAACGGGCAAAGGGAGGCCGTCATGACCGACTCACTCGAGCCCGAATTTCTGCCACAGGAGGATGGCGAGCGCATCGCCTATCTGGACCGGCCCGGCGAGGGAACCGGCGTCGTCTGGCTGGGCGGTTTCAACTCCGACATGTTCGGCACCAAGGCCCAGGCGCTGGACGAATGGGCAGAGGACGACGGCCGCCCCTTCGTGCGCTTCGATTATTTCGGCCACGGCCTTTCGAGCGGCGACCCGGCGCGCGGCACCGTCAGCCGCTGGTGCGAGGATACGCTGACGATTCTGGACGAGGTGACGGAGGGGCCGCAAATCCTGGTGGGCTCTTCCATGGGCGCCTGGATCGCCCTGCTGGCGGCGCGCGAACGCCCGGAAAAGATACGCGGGCTGGTGCTGGTGGCGCCCGCGGCCGATTTCACCGAGGACCTGATGTGGGCGAAGTTTCCGGCCGAGGTGAAACGCACGCTCGAATCCGGCGGCGTATGGGAGCGGTCCTCGCCCTACGGGCCGGAGAAACATCTGATCACCATGGACCTGATCGCCGACGGGCGGGAAAATCTGGTGCTCCGCGCGCCTCTTGTGGTCGACTGTCCGGTGCGCATCCTGCACGGCATGGGGGATGCGGACGTGCCCTGGGAGCGGTCGCTCAAACTGGCGGAACAGATCACTACCGACGATGTCACCCTCACCTTCGTGAAGAACGGCGACCACCGCCTTTCGGATGATCTCAATCTCGCCCGCCTCATCGACCTCGTGGAATCCCTGGCCTGGGAGCTGGAAGAGGAGGGGGAGTGAATTCGGGCTTGCAATGGTGGAGAGAAGGAATTAGCTTAGCTAAATTAGCTTAGCTGAGGAGGCTGCCATGCCGTCCGGATTCGAAGACGCCCAAACCCCGTTCTACGGCGAGGGCCATATTGCCGAAGCGCCGGTGCAGGTGAACATGCATCAGGCGAAGACCCAGCTTTCCAAGCTCATTGAGATGGCGCTCAAGGGGCAGGAGGTGGTCATCGCCCGCAACGGCACGCCCGTGGTCAAGCTGGTGCCGGTGGCCAAGCCCGAACTGCCGCCGCGCAAGCCGGGCAGTCTGAAGGGCCAGATCTGGATTGCGCCCGATTTCGACGACACGCCGGAAGACCTCATTGACGAGTTCTACAACAATCCAATCTTTCCGGATGAAAAGCCGGATGAGCAGGAATGAGATGGCTGATCGACAGCCACGTATTCCTGTGGTGGGTTTCAGATGAGCTGAAGGTTGCCAATCCAGCTTATTCGGTGCTCAGTGACCGGACAAATGAGGTTTTCGTGAGCGTTGCCACTGTCTGGGAGCTTTCCATCAAGTCCGCACTGGGCAAACTTCACGTCAAGGCAGACTGGCAGGAACAGGTGCTGCTTAACCGGATGACGCCCATCGCCATTACCATGCGCCATGCACAAATGGCGGCCGCCCTGCCTTTCCATCACCGCGATCCGTTCGACCGTATGCTGATCGCCCAGGCCCGGACCGAAGGTCTGACGCTCATCACTGCCGATGCTCGCATATCCGATTATGACGTCCGGCTGCTGATGGTTTAGCGAAAAAATCATTTTCCGGGCTGCCCCTCGCCCGCCTCGAACAGGGCGCGCAGTCCTTCCCGGTAGGTGGGATATTTCAGCGTCACCCCCAGCGCCTTCTTGATCCGGTCATTGCGGCAGCGCTTGCTCTCGGCGTAGAAGCTGCGCCCCATCTCCGGCATGTCCCGCGCCGCTTCCTCGAAAGGGACAAGCGGAGGCGGTTCCACGCCCAGAAGTTCGCAGGCGAATGTCACCGGGTCGGCGGGCGGTGCCGGTTCGTCGTCGCAGACATTGAAGACCCCGTCTGTCCCGGGCCGCGCCATCGAGGCGCGCAGCACGCGCGCAATGTCCTCCACATGGATGCGCGAAAACACCTGTCCGGGCTTTTCGATGCGCTTCGCCCGGCCTTCCGCCACCGTGCGCAGGGCATTGCGGCCGGGGCCGTAAATCCCGGCCAGCCGGAAAATGCACAGGGGGCGCTGCGCATCCGCGGCCCAATTCCGCCAGCCGGCTTCCGCGGCCAGGCGCCGGCGGCCGCGCCCGGTAGCAGGTTCGAGTGGACTGTCCTCATCCACCCAGCCGCCGCCCCGGTCGCCATAGACGCCCGTCGTCGACAGATAACCGGTCCACAGGGGCGCGGCGTCCGCCAGATCGGCGGCATGAGCGGCGAGCACCGGATCGCCTTCCGGCCCCGGCGGCACGGAACTGAGCACATGGCTCGCTCCGGCCAGCGCCTGTCCGGGATTCTCCAGCGGCCGGCCGGGCGAGAAGATAAAGGCTTCGAGCCCCCGCGCCCGCAGGGCTTCGGCTTTTTCGGCATCGCGCGTCGTGCCCGCAACGCGCCAGCCTTCTGTGCGCAGGATTTCCGCCAGCCTCAGCGCCGAATAGCCGAGCCCGAAACAAAACAGCCTGTTCGCGTCCATCCCTTTCCCTGCCTTTCCGCTTTGTCATGCGCGCGGCCGGGCCCGGCTCTTGCCAGCGTGCGCGCCGCAAGCCAGTGTAGCAGCCATGAAATTTTCCGCCGTCATCGCAATCGCCCCGGCGCTGGCCGCCGCCTCCGCCCTCGCCGCGCCCGACAAGCTGCCGGCGCCGCCGCGCATGCCCGAGCAACCGGAGATTCGCGAATCCACGCCGCCCCCGTCCATGGACCCTGCGCGCCGCGACGAGGCCTATGGCAGCGTGACCGGATCGCGCTATTACCGGCAGTGCCTGAAAATGGTGAACGCCGATGCCGACCGCGCCTATGACGAGGCCACGCTGTGGCGCGATCAGGGCGGCGGCGCGGCGGCCGAACATTGCGCGGCGATGGCGCTCGCCCGGCTGGGACAGCTCGAAGAAGCCGCCCGGCGGCTGACCCGGGTCGCCGGCGCCAAGGCCCAAGTGGAGGCGGAACTGCGCGCCGAGATTTTTGCCCAGGCGGGATTGCTGTGGCTGATGGCCAAAAAGGCGGAACCCGCCCATGAGGCCTTCTCCCAGGCGCTCACCGTCGCTCCGGCGGACGACCCGGCGCGTGCCCAGTATTTTTTCGACCGGGCCCAGGCGGCCGCCAATCTGGGCCGCTGGCGGGACACGGCGGACGACCTCACCCAAACGCTGGCGCTGGGCAAGGGCCGGGCGGACGCCTTCATCCTGCGGGCGCGCGCGCACCGCGCGCTGGGCGATCTCGTCTCGGCACGGAACGATATAGAGGCCGCGCTCAATATGGAGCCGGACAGCGCCGAAGCCCTTCTGGAGCGCGGTCAGGTGCGCCTGGATCGCGGCGACGTGAAGGGCGCCCGCGCCGACTGGCTGCGGGTGAAAACATCCGCCGGGGGGGCCGGGCTTCAGGAGGCGGCGCGCCACAAGCTGGCGGAACTGGACGCGAAACTGCTCAAGGAATGCGATCCAGATGCTCTTACGCCGAATGCCGGCGAGGACGTGCGCCTGAATATCGACGATTGTCCGCGTTAGGACGGCGAAGGCCGGATGCGGGCGTGCCCGGCTACAGACGGAACCGGCCGGCGCGGTCCTGGCCTTCTCACGCCACCACGGGCGCGGCGGCGCGGACGCGGTCGTCCACATGGGACGAAAAGACCGCGAAATTGTCCATGAACATGCGCACCAGACGCTCGGCCGTGGCGTCATAGGCCTGGGCATCCTGCCAGTTCGACCGGGGATCGAGGAAGCGGGGATCGACGCCGGGCACGGCGCGCGGCACTTCGAAGCCGAAATGCGCATCGCGCCTCGTCTCCGCCCCTTCCAGCCGTCCGTCCAGAACGGCGGCCAGGATGGCGCGGGTCTCGGCGATGGGCATCCGGCGCCCGGTTCCGTAGGCGCCGCCCGTCCAGCCGGTGTTCAAAAGCCAGCAGCGCGTATCGTGACGGTCGATCAGTCCCCGGAGCAGGTTGCCATAGACGCTGGGGTGACGCGGAAGAAAGGGGGCGCCGAAACAGGTGGAGAAGGTAGCCACCGGTTCGGTCACGCCTTTTTCGGTCCCCGCCACCTTCGCCGTGTAGCCCGAAAGAAAATGATACATCGCCTGGTCGGGCGTCAGCCGCGCCACCGGCGGCAGGACGCCGAAGGCGTCACAGGTGAGCATGATGACGTTGCGCGGGTGGCCCGCCCGGCCCTCCGGGCTGGCATTGGGAATGTAGTTCAGCGGATAGGCGCCCCGGGTATTCTCCGTATACCGTGCATCGTCCAGATCGAGATTGCCCGTTTCCGGGTCCATTACCACGTTTTCCAGCACCGTGGCGAAACGTTCCGTGGTGGCATAGATTTCCGGCTCCGCTTCCCGGCTCAGCCGGATGACCTTGGCATAGCAGCCGCCCTCGAAATTGAACAGGCCGCGGGAGGACCAGCCGTGTTCGTCGTCGCCGATGAGGGTCCGCGCCGGGTCGGCGGAGAGCGTGGTCTTGCCCGTGCCCGACAGGCCGAAAAAGACCGCGGCGTCGTTCCCCGGCCCCACATTGACCGAGCAGTGCATGGGCAGCACGTCGCGTTCCGGCAGCAGATGGTTGAGGATCGTGAACACGGACTTCTTGATCTCGCCCGCATAGGAGGTGCCGCCGATGAAGACGGTTCGCTCGTCGAAATCGCATGCGATCACGGTTTCCGAACGCGTGCGGTGGCGTTCCGGATCGGCGCGGAAGCTGGGCAGGTCGACGATCAGATAGTCCGGCTCGAAATCTTCCAGTTCGGACCGGCCCGGTTCGATCAGCAGGTGGCGGATGAACAGCGAATGCCAGGCATATTCGGTGACCACGCGCACGCGAATGCGATGTTCCGGATCGGCGCCCGCGTAGAGATCCTGCACATAAAGCCTCATGCCCCCGGCGTGCGCGCGCGCGTCCTCAAGCAGCAGCCGAAAATGCTCCGGGGCCAGAGCCCTGCAGTTGTCCCACCAGATTTCGTCTTGCGAGGCCGGTCGCCGGACCACGAACTTGTCCTGTGCCGAACGGCCGGTATGCTGCCCCGTCAGGGCCACAAGCGCGCCCTGGCTGGACAGATTGGCCTCCTCATTGCGAATGGCATGTTCCACCAGGGCCGCTTCATGCAGGTTGCGGTGATGATGCGGACCGGACCCGAAATCAGGCCGGGCGGAGCCGCCGGCGCGCTTCGGGGGCAGATGGTGCTCGTTCAATCCTCTTCTCCTCCGTGCTCTGGATTTGTCCACCCTGTGAGCGATCGGGAGCGCCGGTGATTCGGACCGCCGTTCGTTCGGGCGCGTTCGCCGGGCCGGACCGCGCCGATCCTGTTTTCTAAGCGGGGGGCAAGGCCACGCGCAAGGCAATCCCGCCGCCCGCGGCGCTTTATCCCGCACCGGCCGCATGATAAGGGCTGCACCATGAACAAAGGGCCACCCGCCGGACACGGGCCGCGCGCCCCCGAAAGCCCGCCCGGCCGGCCGGAGCCCCTCGACTGGACCCGCCTGGGCCGCAGCGCGCGCGACACGATTCGCCTTGCCTGGCCCGCCGCCGTTTCGCGCACCGGCATCCTGCTGATGATGACCGTCGACACGCTGCTCGTCGGCCGTTTCGACGCGCGGGAGCTGGCCTATTTCGGCCTCGCCATGCCCGTTCAGATCATCCTGATGATGCTGGGGGTGGGCATTCTTCAGGGCGCCCTGGTGCTGACATCCCAAAGCTACGGTGCGGGGCGGCCGGAACGCACGGGGGCCATCTGGCGCATGGCGCTGGTGTATGCGGGCGCCGTCGGGCTGCTGTTCGCGCTCGCGGCCACCCAGGGCACGGCGCTGCTGCGCGTGACGGGCCAGGATCCGGAGCTGATCGAGGGCACCCATGGCGTGCTCCTCCAGTTCGCCTGGGGCGTGCCCGGCATGCTGCTCTACATCGCCAGCAGCTATTTTCTGGAGGGCATCCGGAGGCCGCAGGTGGCGATGATCGTGATGGTGGCGGCGAACGGCGTCAACGCCCTGCTCGACTGGGTGTTCGTCT
Organism: Alphaproteobacteria bacterium; assembly: GCA_046538635.1. Lineage (GTDB taxonomy): Bacteria > Pseudomonadota > Alphaproteobacteria > JAJFIK01 > JAJFIK01 > JBKHIN01. The sequence goes on along the minus strand of JBKHIN010000019.1, from coordinate 6,314 downwards.
TCGGCGCGGGGGACGTGGTTCCGCCCATGGGCGCGGAAGGGGCGGTGCTCGCCACCTCGATCGTACGCTGGCTGATCTTCTTCGCCATGCTGGCCTACATTGCCGCCATGCCGGACCGGGACAGGTTCGGCGTCCGGGCGCCGATTCGCGATCTCTTGTCTTCGCAAAGCCGGTCGCTGGGCCGGGGCTTGCGCCGCCTGGGCCTGCCCATCGCGCTGGCGCTGGGCGTGGAGACGGGGGCCATGGCGTCCCTGATGCTCATCGCCGGACGGCTGGGGGCGGTGGAAGTCGCGGCGACGCAGGTGGTCATGCAGATCGTTCAGTTCGTCTTCATGTTCGCCGTCGGCATGGGCGCGGCCACGGCGGTGCGCGTGGGCATCGCGGTGGGGGCGCGGGACATGGCCGGCATGCGGCTCGCGGGCTGGACGGGCATTGTGCTGATTCTGTGCCTTGACCTGCCGCTCGCCGCGCTGTTCGCCCTTGCGCCCGAAGCGGCCGCCGGCATCTTCGTGCACGACGCTGCCGTGCTGGCGGTGGCGGGCGACGGTCTGCGCGTGGCCGCGCTGGCCGTTCTGGTTCATGGCGTGATGGGCGTATCGCTGAGCGCCCTGCGCGGCGCGGGCGACGTGTGGACGCCCTTCGCCTTCCACAGCGGGGCTTTCTGGTTCGTGCTGGTGCCGCTGGCGGCGGTGCTTTCGCTTGAAATGGGACGGGGCGTGCCCGGCCTTATGACCGGCTTTCTGGCGGGAACCGCGCTCTCGGCGTCGATCATGTGCGTGCGCTTCCACGCCTTGACCCGGCGGCGCGGCGCGGGCAGGACGGCAGGCTCCGAACGGCCCGGAGAGCACACGGAAACTGCGCCCGGCAGGGGCCGCCAACCCTAAGTGATGCTTTGCCTTTTCCCGCATGGCACGTATTCTGCGCGGGCAGGGGCCGTCACCGACAGCGGCCGGGGGAGAGAGTGAATCGGCCGCAAGAAGAAACGGCACATTTGTAAGGAACACCCGCCATGACGACCATCGCGCTTGTGGATGACGACCGCAACATCCTGACCTCGGTCAGCATCGCGCTCGAAGCGGAAGGTTTCAACGTCAAGACCTACGCGGACGGCGCCAGCGCCCTGACGGCGCTATCGGGGACGCCGCCGGACCTCGCGGTCCTCGACATCAAGATGCCGCGCATGGACGGCATGGAACTGCTGCGCCGGCTGCGCCAGAAGGTGGATGTGCCGGTGATCTTCCTGACCTCGAAGGATGACGAGGTGGACGAGGAACTGGGCCTGCAACTGGGTGCGGACGACTATATCAAGAAGCCCTTCACCCAGCGCCTGCTGCTCGCCCGCATCCGCGCCGTGCTGCGCCGGACCGCCGCCATGCCCGAGGGCGCGGCCGGCGAGGAGGAAGTGCAGGTGATGAAGCGCGGCAAGCTGGTCATGGACCCCTTGCGCCATTCCTGCACCTGGGACGGCCAGCCCGTGACGCTGACCGTTACCGAGTTCCTGATTCTCCAGGCGTTGGCGCAGCGGCCGGGATACGTGAAGAGCCGCGACAATCTCATGGATGCGGCCTATGACGACCAGGTCTATGTGGACGACCGCACGATCGACAGCCACATCAAGCGGCTGCGCAAGAAATTCAAAATGGTCGATCAGGAATTCAACGCCATCGAGACGCTGTACGGCGTCGGGTACAGGTATCGCGACGCGTGATCCATGGTGGATGCCGCGCCCAGATACCGGCTGGTCCCCCCGGCGCCCCGCCCGCGCGGGATCAAGCGGGCCCTGCGCGGACTGGAACGCGGCGTACACACCCATGTCGTCAAGCCCGTCGGCGGGATTCTGCCCGGCGCTTCCCGGGCGCGGCGGCGGGCCCGGGCGCGCACCCGCACCCGGGTGCAGGCGGAGCCCCAGCCGAAATTCTATCACCGCATCCTGTTCCGCAGCGTCGCGGTCACGATGCTGGGCGTGCTCATATTCGGGGCCGGCCTGGTCTATGTGGGGCGGCACCGGATCGGCCTGGTGGACGAGCGCATCCGGGCGCTGACCACCCACAGCCGCCTGATCTCCGACGCCATCGCCGAATCGGCCCTGAAGCATGTCGAACCCCGCACCGGCCTGATCGACCCGCGCAATCCGGCCTTCGATTTCGACTACAAGGAAGCCAGGCAGCTTCTCCAGCGCCAGTTGAAGGCGACAAATTACCGTGTCCGGATTTTCGACAAGCGGGGTGTGGAATACATGGACTCCGCCGATATGGACAGCAAGGCGCGGGTGACCTGGTACCAGCTCTCCCACGGCGGCCAGCCGCTGGGAAACTGGGGCATCGTCGATAACCTGATCGACTGGGTGGCGGGGCAGATGCGCGGCCGGCCGATGCTCGACTACCGGGAGGAGCGCAACGGCCTGCTGTACGAGGAAGTGCGCTCGGTGCTGGAGGCCCGTTCCCAGAAGCCCGCCGAACATACGCTGCGCAAGACCGAGGACGGGCGGCTGATCGTCTCCGTGGCGGTGCCCATTTCCCATGTGCAGGCCTATTGGGGCGCGCTGCTCGTCTCTACCGACGGCACGGACGTGGAGGAGGCCCTGCGCAGTGAGCGCGCGTCCGTGATCCAGATCCTGATCGTGGCGCTGGCCGTCAGCCTGCTGCTCTCCCTGTTCTATGCGCAGAATATCGTCCGGCCCATCCGCCAGCTCGCCAAGGCGGCCGACCGGATCCGGCGCACCCGCCCGGGAAGGGGCGTGTCGCGGATGCCGCTGCCCGACTTTCACAAGCGCCAGGACGAGATCGGCGATCTGGCCAAGTCCATGTCGGAAATGACCCATGCGCTCTATAACCGGATCGACGCCATCGAGCAGTTCGCGGCGGATGTCAGCCATGAGATCAAGAACCCGCTGACCTCGCTGCGCAGCGCCGTGGAAACCATGGGCCGCACCCAGGACCCGCGGTCCGTCCAGCGCCTCATCCAGATCGTCCAGGACGACGTCAAGCGCATCGACCGTCTGATTACGGATATTTCCGACGCCTCCCGCCTCGACGCCGAACTGTCGCGCGAGGCCTTCGGGGTCATCGACGTGGTCCGCCTGCTGGACAGCATCATTGGTGTACTGAACGAAACCGGCGCGCTGCGCAATATCGACATTCAACTGGTCATCGAGACGGGGGCGCTGCACGAAAGCGCACTGCAGGTGCGCGGCATCGAAAGCCGTCTCGGGCAGGTGTTCCGGAACATCCTGGACAACGCCATGTCCTTCTCGCCGGAGAACAGCGTGATCCTGGTCTCCGCCGCGCTGATCCCCGACCGGGCGGCGCCCAAGGTCCGCATCACCATCGAGGACGAGGGGCCGGGGATACCGGAGGAAAATCTCGATCACATCTTCCGCCGTTTCTACACCCAGCGCCCGGCGGAGGCCGATTTCGGCAAGAACTCCGGCCTGGGCTTGAGCATCTCCAAACAGATCGTCGAGGCCCATCACGGCGCCATCCATGCCGAGAACCGCAAGCGCGCGGGCGGCGAGATCGCGGGCGCACGCTTTGTAATCGTTCTGCCGCTGATCACGGGCGGACCGGGCCGTAGCTGACCATGAGCGGGACCCTTCGCCATGCGACCTGTGTGGAGGCCGAAGGCTGCGGCATCCTGCTGCGCGGGCCTTCGGGAAGCGGAAAGTCCGATCTCGCCCTGCGCCTGATCGAGCGCGGCGCGCTGCTGGTCGCGGACGATCAGGTGGCGCTCACGGCCGAAGAGGGCGCGGTGTGGGCCTCGCCGCCGCCCGAACTGGCGGGGCGCATGGAGATACGGGGCGTGGGTATCGTCAGTGTGCGCCACGCTCCGCGGGCGCGCGTCTTTCTGGTATGCGACCTGGTGGCGGCGGACGCCGTGCCGCGCCTGCCCGAACCCGCGCGCGAGGAACTGCTGCCCGGCTGTTTCGTGACGCGTCTCGCGCTGCATGCCTTCGAGGCCTCCGCCCCCGCCAAGCTGCGCCACGCCTCAGCCGCCGCGGCGCTGGGGGCGGGGAGTGTGAGCGATTCGTAGCGCTAAGGGGGACGTCGCGTGCGGCGTGACAGCGGACGCAACTGCCGTGACAGGCACCCGTCGGCCACACCAGGTGTTGCATTTCTACCCCTACGTAGCGGAAGCCGTCATTGCTCAGCCGAAAAGGGTGGATAGTTAAGGGATTTTCAGTAGTTTAGTAGAAGACTGATTCCCAACCGGCTGGTTAACCGGTTTCGGAACGGTTCCGGTGAGGCGTCTTGGCCCAACATTTGCGAGTGGCGCGATATGATCGGACTTGTGCTTGTCACTCACGGCCATCTGGCGGAGGAATTCATTTCCGCGACCGAACATGTCGTCGGTCCGCAGCGCAACATGGTGGCCGTATGCGTGGGGCCGGACGATGATTTCGCCAGCCGCCGCAAGGACGTGGAAGACGCCATCCAGCAGGCGGACGAAGGCGACGGCGTCATTCTTCTTACCGATCTTTTCGGCAGCACGCCTTCCAACCTCGCGGTAAGCCAGCTTCAGCGCGGCGGGGTAGAAGTAATCTCCGGCATCAACCTTCCCCTCCTGATCAAGCTCGCCGGCGTCCGCCAGAAACAAAACCTCGCCCAGGCCATCGAATGCGCCCTCGCTTCCGCCCACAAATACATCAACGTCGCATCCCGATTGCCTGCGTGCATGAATTCGTGACGGCATTCCGTGAGCGGCCCGCCCGTCCGTGTTACCGTCACCATCGCCAATGAACGGGGCATGCATGCCCGCCCGGCCGCGCGCTTCGTCGAATGCGCCGGGAAATTCTCCGCCGACATCCAGGTCACGCGCAGCGGCGTCACCGTTTCCGGGAGGTCGATCATGGGCCTTCTGATGCTGGGCGCCGTGCAGGGCGCGGAAATCGAGATCGAGGCGGCGGGGCCCGACGCGGAGGCGGCCGCCACAGCGCTTGCCGAACTGGTGCGCCGCGGCTTTGACGATGCCTGAGACGGCAGGGACCGGCGGCCAGGGTTTCGGTTTCCTCCCGTCCCGTGCGCCGGGCGGAAAATCCCCGCCCGGGCTCTTATATATCCACTGCCGCCGCGCCGCCGGGCGCGAGGGCGGCCTTGTTTGTGTCCGGCTCCGGCAGTAGACAGGGCCACCCGAATACGCGGACTTGTGAGGAGAATGATGTCCAGAGCCGCCGCAAAGCCGAAACCCGTGGCCATCACGCTGCCCGACGGCAGCGTGCGCAGCTATGACGGCCCGGTGACCGGCACCACGCTGGCGGCGGATATCGGCCCCGGGCTCGCAAAGGCGGCGCTCGCCATGCGCGTCGACGGGGAGTTGACCGACCTGTTCGCGGAAATCGATCGCGACGCCGAGGTCGCCATCGTCACGCGCAAGGACGAGGCGGACGCGCTGGAACTGATCCGGCATGACTGCGCGCATCTCATGGCCCAGGCCGTGCAGGACATTTTCCCCGGTACGCAGGTGACCATCGGCCCGGTGATCGCCGACGGCTTCTATTATGACTTCGCCCGCAACGAGCCCTTCCGCGAGGAGGATCTCGGCAGGATCGAGGCGCGCATGAAGGAACTGGTGGACGAGGACCTGCCCACCCGCATGGAGGTGTGGGACCGGGATGCGGCCATCGAACACTTCCGCGGCATGGGCGAAATGTACAAGGCGCAGATCATCGCCGACCTGCCGGAAGACGAAGAAATCCGCATCTACTGGCACGGGGACTGGCACGATCTGTGCCGGGGCCCGCACCTGCCCTCCACGGGGAAGATCGGCAAGGCCTTCAAGCTGACCAAGCTGGCCGGTGCCTACTGGCGCGGGGATGCGCGCAATGCCCAGCTTCAGCGCATCTACGGCACCGCCTGGCGCGACGAGAAGGAGCTGAAGGCCCATCTGCACCGGCTGGAGGAAGCGGAGAAGCGCGACCACCGCCGGCTGGGCAAGGAGATGGACCTGTTCCACATGCAGGAAGAGGCGGTGGGGCAGGTGTTCTGGCACCCGAAGGGGGCCACCATCTACAGCACGCTCGAAGCCTATATCCGCCGCAAGATTCAGGCGGCGGACTATGTCGAGGTGCGCACGCCCATGATGCTGGACCGCAAGCTCTGGGAGGCTTCGGGCCACTGGGAGAAATATCGCGAGAACATGTTCATCGCCGAGGTGGACGAGGGCGACGGAAGGGAAAAACGGTTTCTTGCGGTCAAGCCCATGAACTGCCCCGGCCATGTGCAGATCTTCAACCAGGGCCTCAAGTCCTACCGCGATCTGCCTTTGCGCATGGCGGAATTCGGCTCCTGCCACCGCTATGAGCCCTCGGGCGCGCTGCA
>JBKHIN010000108.1:0-8435 GCA_046538635.1 Alphaproteobacteria bacterium | reverse complement strand
CAGCATGCCGTATTTGCGCACGATGCGCGCGGAAATGCGCGCGCCGATGGCCCGCTGGGTATTCCGTATGCTGTACATGAGTTGCATCTTTTCGCCGCGTTCGAGCAGCCGCGCGGCGTCGCGCTCGATCTCGGCGTCCAGCGTGTCGGGCACCTCGTTGCGGGTTTCGACCGTGCACGAACGGCCCTCGGGCCCGGGCGTCGCCTGAACCAGCATCGGGTTCATGTCAAGGTCGTCCAGATGGGGCGCGCCCCGGCTCACCTGGGAGAGCAGGTCCGTGCGGCCGATCACCTCGTCGAGGGAGCGGCAACCCAGCGAAGCCAGGATCTCGCGCACGTCCTCGGCGATGAAGCTGAACAGATTGACTACATGTTCCGGACTCCCCTTAAAGCGCTCGCGCAGGGCCTCGTCCTGGGTGCATACGCCCACGGGGCAGGTGTTGGTGTGGCACTGGCGGACCATCAGGCAGCCCATCGCCAGCAGCGACACGGTGCCGATACCGAATTCCTCCGCCCCCAGCATGGCGGCGATCACCACGTCCCGCCCGGTGCGGATGCCGCCGTCTGTGCGCAGGCGCACACGGTGACGCAGATTGTTCAGTGTCAGGACCTGGTTGGTCTCGCTCAGGCCCATTTCCCACGGGATGCCCGCATATTTGATGCTGGTGAGCGGCGAGGCGCCAGTGCCGCCCACATGGCCGGAGACGAGGATCACGTCGGCCTTGGCCTTGGCGACGCCCGCCGCGATGGTGCCGATGCCGGAGGAGGCAACCAGCTTCACGCAGACGCGCGCATCCGGATTGATCTGCTTCAGATCGTAGATGAGCTGCGCCAGATCCTCGATGGAATAGATGTCATGGTGGGGCGGGGGCGAGATCAGAGTCACGCCGGGCGTCGAATGGCGGAAACGGGCGATCATTTCCGTCACCTTGAAGCCGGGCAATTGGCCGCCCTCGCCGGGCTTGGCGCCCTGGGCGATCTTGATCTCGATTTCGCGCGCCTGGTTGAGATACTCCGCGGTCACGCCGAACCGCCCGCTGGCGATCTGCTTGATGGCGGAGTTGGCGTTGTCGCCATTGGGCAGCGGCTGGAAACGCTCCGGGTCCTCGCCGCCCTCGCCGGAGTCCGACTTGGCGCCGATGCGGTTCATGGCGATGTTGAGCGCCCCGTGCGCCTCCGGCGACAGCGCCCCCAGCGACATGCCGGGCGTCACGAAACGTTTTCGGATGGCGTTGATGCTCTCGACTTCCTCGATCGGCACGGCGCGGTGCGCGGGCTTGAAGTCCAGCAGATCCCGCAGGTTCACGGGCGGCGAATCGCCCAGCTTGCGCACATAGGTGCGGTAGGCTTCATAACGGTCCGTACGCACCGCATTCTGCAGGAGGTGGATGGTCTGCCCCTCGAGCGCATGAGTCTCGCCGCTCCTGCGGTAGCGGTAAAGTCCGCCGATGGGCAGGATGTCGGCGTCGCCGTCCCAGGCGCGTTCCTGCAGGGCGCGTACCTTGTCCTCGATGCCTGCCAGCCCGATGCCCGAAATCCGGCTGGGCACGCCCGGGAAGAATTCGTCCACCAGCGCGCGCGACAGGCCCACGGCCTCGAAGTTGAACCCTCCGCGGTAGGAGGAAATCACCGAAATGCCCATCTTGGACATGATCTTGAGCAAACCGGCCTCGATGGCGGCCAGGTAGCGCTTCACGCAGGCTGTCGTCTCCAGCCCGGCGAACAACCCTTGCTCATGGCGCGCCACAAGGCTGTCCTGCGCCAGATAGGCATTCACTGTTGTCGCCCCGCAGCCGATCAGCACGGCGAAATAATGCGTGTCCAGACATTCCGCCGAGCGGACCAGCAGGGAGGTATAGGTGCGCAGGCCCTGCGCCACCAGATGGCTGTGCACGCCCGCCGTGGCGAGGATCATTGGAATGGCCGCGCGCCCCGGGCCGGCGTGTTCGTCAGTCAGTACCAGATGGGCGGCGCCCGCGCGCACGGCTTCGGCCGCTTGCGCGCGGATGCGCGACATGGCCTCGGCCAGCGCCTCGCCGGGCCGGCCTTCGGGTCCGCCCGTCTCGAACGTGCAGTCGATCTCGGTGATCTCCGTGCCCAGCGCCTGTTTCAGGCGCATGAACATGCCGTTGGAGAGCACCGGACTGTCGAGGGTCACGACCTCGGTGCGGAAGGCGTCGTCGGCCAGCACGTTCTGAAGATTGCCGAAGCGGGTGCGCAGGCTCATCACCCGGTGTTCGCGAAGCGGGTCGATGGGCGGATTGGTCACCTGGCTGAAATTCTGACGGAAGAAATGAGACAGCGGGCGGTATTTCTCCGACAGGACCGCAAGGGGCGTGTCGTCGCCCATCGATCCCACGGCTTCCTTGCTGTCCTGGGCCAGAGGATGGAGCACCAGTTCCAGGTCCTCCACGCTCCAGCCTGCGGCAAGCTGGCGTCTGCGCAGTTCTTCGGCTTGGACGGCGGCCGGCTCCGGCCCGTGGGTGCTATCCTCTGTCAGGTCACGGACATTTTGCACCCATTTGCCGAAGGGATGCGCGGCGGCAAGCATCTCCTTCAGTTCCGCATCGTGATAGAAGCGGCCTATTTGAAGATCGACGCCGATCATCTGGCCCGGACCCACACGGCCGCGCTCCGCCACCTGCCGGTCATCGACCACGCACAGGCCGCATTCGGAGCCCGCAATTGCAAGTCCGTCCGTGGTCGTCAGATAGCGCATGGGCCTGAGCCCGTTGCGGTCCATGCCGCCGATAACCCAGCGCCCGTCCGTGGCCGCAATGGCGGCCGGGCCGTCCCAGGGCTCCATGATGGCGTTGGAGTATTCATACATGTGCCGCAGGGCTTCGGGCATTCCGCCGCGCTTTTTCGACCAGGCCTCGGGGATCAGCGTGGTCTTGGCCATGGGCGCGTTGCGCCCGGCGTGGATCAGCATTTCGAAGACGGCGTCAAGTGCGGCGGAGTCGGAAGCGCCCGGCTGCACCAGCGGCTTGATGTCGGCGTCATTGTCGCCGAGCAGGTCCGACGCCATGCGGATTTCGTGACTGCTGAGCCAGTTCAGATTGCCCTTCAGCGTATTGATCTCGCCATTGTGCGCCAGCGTCCGGAAGGGCTGGGCCCGCGACCATGTCGGGAACGTATTGGTGGAATAGCGCTGATGGTAGATGGCGAAGGCCGATTCGAAGCGTTCGTCCTGCAGATCCGGATAGAAGGTCGAAAGCTGCTCGGCCAGGAACATGCCCTTGTAGATCAGCGAACGCGCGGAGAAGGAGCAGATGTAGAAATCATTGATGTTCTCGCGCAGCGCCCGGCGTTCGATCCGCCTGCGGATCACGAACAGATCGCGCTCCAGCGCTTCGCCTTCGGTGTTTGCGGCGAACATGATCTGCTCGATGGAGGGCCGTGTGGCGTCGGCCTTCTCACCGATGACTTCGATGTTCACCGGCACCTGCCGCCAGCCATAGATATAGTAGCCGGATCGGATCAGTTCCGCCTCCACGATGGTGCGGCAGTCTTCCTGCGCCTGATGGTCGATGCGGGGCAGGAACACCTGGCCCACGCAGATGGGCCGTTCGTCGGGCTGGTGGCCGGTGCGCAGCACGCATTCGCGGAAGAAATCCTGGGGCACCTGGACATGCAGGCCCGCTCCGTCGCCGGTCTTGCCGTCGGCGTCCACCGCGCCCCGGTGCCAGACCGATTGCAGCGCCTCGATCGCGCGCAGCACCACGTCGCGGCGGGGCCGGCCGTCGAGGGCGGCGATAAAGCCGACGCCGCAGGACTCATGTTCGCTGGACGGATCGTAAAGACCGTTCCGGGCCAGCCGGTCCGCCTCCGCCTGCCGGCGGGCCGTCTCTTCAGCCGCGCGCTGCGCGCAGGCGTATTGCAGGGTGCGTTTGCTCATGGTCGTACCATTCGAGAAATCAGACGGCGGCGAGTTCGGCGCGCCGGGGGGCGGCCTTCTCGTTCAGGCGCCGGTGGATTGCCTCGGCGGCGTCGCGTCCGTCCCGGATCGCCCACACCACGAGGGAGGCGCCGCGCACGATGTCGCCGGCCGCGTAGACGCCTTCGATTCCCGTTTCCAGGGTTTCGCCCATGACGGTGAGCGTGCCCCGGGCGGTGATGGGCAGGTTGTCCTCGCCGAACAGGCGGGGCAAATCCTCCGGCTCGAAGCCCAGCGCCTTGATGACCAGATCGGCCTCGACGGTAAAATCCGAGCCCGGAAGTTCCTCGGGCCTGCGGCGCCCGTCCGGGGCCGGTGGGCCCAGCCGCATGCGCATGGCGCGCACCTGCTCCACACGTCCGTCGCCGGTCAGCGCCCGCGGCGCCGCCAGCCACTCGAAATGCACGCCTTCCTCTTCGGCGTGCGCCACCTCGCGCAGGGAGCCGGGCATGTTCTCGCGGTCACGGCGGTACAGGCAGGTCACCGACTTCGCGCCCTGGCGGACGGCCGTGCGCACACAGTCCATCGCCGTGTCGCCGCCGCCAACGACCACCACCTTGCGGCCATGCGCATTGAGCGTGCCTGAGTCGTATTCCGCCACTTCGTCGCCCAGCCCCTTTCGGTTCGAGGCGATCAGATAGGTCAGCGCCGGGATCACGCCTTCGAGCCCCGCGCCCGGAACCATGAGCTGGCGCGCCTTGTAAACGCCGGTGGCGATCAGCACCGCATCGTGGTTGGCGCGCAGGTCCGAAAAGGAAATGCCGCCACCCACATCGCTGTTGAGATGAAAGCGCACGCCGCCTGCCTGCAGACGCTCCGCCCGGCGCGTGACCACTTCCTTCTCCAGCTTGAAATTGGGAATGCCGTAGATCAGCAACCCGCCGATCCGGTCATAACGGTCGTGGATCGACACCTGGTAGCCGAGCATGCGCAATTGTTCCGCCGCCGCCAGACCCGCCGGTCCCGCGCCGATAATGGCGATGTGCTCGGGCCGCTCCACGCGGGGCTTGAGCGGCTTCACCCAGCCCTGCTCCCAAGCGGTGTCGGTGAGGTACTTTTCCACCGCGCCGATGGTCACCGTGCCGTGACCCGCCTGCTCGATTACGCAACTGCCCTCGCACAGCCGGTCCTGCGGACAGATCCGTCCGCAGATTTCGGGCATGTTGTTGGTTTCCTGGCTGAGCCGGTAGGCCTCCTCGATGCGTCCCTCGGCGGTCAGCTTCAGCCAGTCGGGGATGTTGTTGTGCAGGGGGCAGTGCACCTGGCAGAAAGGCACGCCGCACTGGGAACAGCGCCCGGACTGCTCGGACGCCGCCTGCGGATCGTAATTGCCGTAAATCTCGCGAAAATCCTGACGGCGTTCGCCGGCTTCGCGCTTCGCGGGCATCCGCTTGGCCCGGTGCGTGAACTGTAACAGGGGGTTGCTCATCGGATTATCATATGGACACGGGATCGCCTGAAGCAATGCGAATGCTGCGCCGCACCACATCCTTAGCGCGTGATGCGGGTGCTCGCGGACAGGCTCCCGGTTTCAGGAAGTAAGCCGATATCTTATCGGCAAGTGTTTGAGCCCGCTTACGAAATTCGATTCCACCCAGGCCGGTTCTCCCGCCAGTTCGACATGTTCAAGGCGCGGCAGAAGTTCGCGGTACAATGCGGCCATCTCCATCCGTGCAAGGTGCATGCCGAGGCACAGATGCGCGCCGAAGCCGAAGGCGATCTGCTTGTTGGGCCTGCGGTCCACCCGGAATGTGAACGGGTCCTCGAATACGCTCTCATCCCGGTTGCCGGAAGGGTAGAAGAGGCACAGCGCCTCGCCCTTGCGGATGGTCTTGCCGCCCAGCGTGTAGTCCTCGGTCGCCGTTCGCATGAAATGCTTCACCGGCGTCACCCAGCGGATCATCTCCTCCACCGCCGAAGGGATAAGATCGGGATTGGCCTTCAGTTTTTCCAGTTCTTTTTGATGCTCGATCAGTGCCAGCAGGCCGCCCGCCGTGGAGGAGCTGGTCGTATCGTGGCCGGCCGTGGCCACGATCACGTAATAGGACATGGCCTCGAACTCGCCGATGGGCTCGCCGTCGATCTCGGCATTGGCGATCAGGCTGGCGAGATCGTCCTTCGGGTTGGCCCGCCGGTCGGCGGTGATGCGGTTGAAATATTCGAAAAAGTCCATCACCACCCGGTGCAGGTCGCCGTGATCGGCCTCCCGGCGCATCTCCGAATCCTCCGGCCCGAACAGTTCCTGGGTGAGCCGGAGCATGCGCGGCTCGTCCTCTTCCGGCACACCCATGATCATCATGATCACGCGCAGCGGATACCAGACCGCGACATCGGCGACGAAATCGCATGTCTCCCCCCGTTCGCGCATCTTCTCCACATGGGCGCGCGCGAGCCTGTTCACGCTGTCCTCCACGCGCTTCAGATTTTGGGGCATGAACCAGGCCTGGGTCAGGGTCCGGTATTTGCGGTGATCGGGATTGTCCATCTGCACCAGCGTGCGCACGAGCTGGTGGCCGCCGCCCGTGACCTCGCGCACCCAGTCCTCCGCCTCGATGGTGGCAAGCGTGGTGCGCGGGTCGTTGAGGAAACGCTCGTTCTGGCGTTCGATTTCCAGAATGTCCGCATGGCGCGTGACCGACCAGAAGGGCCGGTAGCCCTCCGGTTCTGTCCAGTGCACGGGATCGTGCTCGCGCAGCCAGGCGAAGATCTCGTGCAGGCGCGCTTCGTTGGCGTAGTTGGCGGGCGCGACAATTTCATTATCGCTGAAGGGGGGCGCGGTCATCTCGCTTCCTTGCATACGGGAACTCGCGTCCAATCTAACAGCCTTCCGCCGGGTAAGGGGAAGGGGGCGGACGGCCACTCGCTCACCCGCCCAGCATCAGCCCGATGGGCCCGTAAACCCATGTGAGCCAGATGCCTGCCGCCAGAAAGGGCCCGAAGGGCAGGGCGGTATCTCTTCTCACTTCATGGCCGCGCAGGGTCATGAACAGCACGCTGAGGAAGGCGAAGAGGACGCTCCAGAGCAGCACGGTAGAAAGCCCCTGCCAGCCCACCCAGGCGCCGCCCGCGCCCATCAGCTTGACGTCGCCGAAGCCCAGCCCCTCGCGGCCGCGGAAGCGGTGATAAAGGGCCGCTACCGCCCACAGCACCGAACCGCCCAGCACCACGCCCAGAAGGGCGCTGACCAGTTGCCGCTCGATCAGAAAACCGGCCGTCAGCAGTCCCGCCGCCAGCACCACGAGCGTCAGGGAATCCGGGATGATGAAATGTTCTGCATCGATCACCGCGAGCGTCAGCAGCGTCCAGCCGAGCATCGCCGTGGGCAGCATCAGGTGCGGCGGCACGACCGTGACCGTCCACACCGCGACCCCGACCGCGCCCAGCTCCACCCAGAAGTAGCGCCAGGAAACGGCAGCCCCGCAATGGCGGCATTTGCGCCCCAGCGCCAGAAAACTGACCAGCGGCAGCAGGTCGAAGGGCTTCAGCGCCGTGCCGCATGAGCGGCAGCGTGAACGGCTCAAGACCACGGGCTCGTCCTGCGGCAGGCGCACGACAAGCAGGCCCATCAGCCCGCCGACGAATGGCGCGGCAATGAGCGTCCAGAGGGTTTCGGGATGGAACATGCGTGCTTCCCCAACTGCGCGGCCATGTTTGGGCGGACGCCGCGAAAGTGCAAGGGGAACTTGTTGCACCCATCCGGTTCACACAAAGACACGAAGGAGTCACGAGGGCACGAAAAGGCGCAAGGCGTTTCCCTTGAAACTCCTTGGCGAACTTCGTGCATTCTTTAGTCTTCGTGTGAAGCGGCCGGCTTTCTGCTTACGGAAACTCACCCCGCCTCAGCCTTCGCCATCTCATATTCCTCCATCGCCGAGAGCCATGCCGTTTCGGCTGCTTCCAGCTTGACTCGGGCCTCACCGCGCTCTTTTGCAAGGGCAACAGCTTTCGCCGGGTCGTCCGTATAGAGCGTTTCGTCGGCAAGCGCGGCGTCGAGCTTTTCGATGTGCGCGGTAAGCTTGGTCATTTGCTTCTCGTACCCTTGCGCTCTTTTCTTCAAGGGCGCCAGTTCGGCGCGTTGCCGGGCCGCCTCCCGGCGGGCCTCCTGCTTGCTGTTCGCCGCGGTGCGTTTCTTTTCCACATTCCGCCCCGTCCGCTCACTGAGCAACATCGTGCGATAGTCGGCGAGATCGCCGTCAAAGGGCGTCACCGTGCCGTCGGCCACCAGCCACAGCCGGTCCACGCAGGTTTCCAGCAGATGCCAGTCATGGCTGATGATGATGACCGCGCCCTGATAGCTGTTCAGCGCATGGACCAGTGCCTCGCGGCTGTCCACGTCCAGGTGGTTGGTGGGCTCGTCGAGGATCAGCAGATGGGGCCCGAAATGGGTGGCCAGCGCCAGCAGCAGGCGCGCCTTCTCGCCGCCCGAGAGGTCGCCCGCCTTGCGGTCTGCCTTGTCGAGCGCGAAGCCGTAGCGCCCCGCCAGCGCGCGCACCTTCGCC
>JBKHIN010000107.1:0-8437 GCA_046538635.1 Alphaproteobacteria bacterium | reverse complement strand
CCGTCGGCGAGTCTCAAGTAGCTTGGGCTAAGGCCCTTGTCAAAAGGGCCATGGCGGCGTTCAAATGGAAACGTCCGGAAGCCGGGCTGTCCCCGCGCGCCGCGGCATCCGGGCAAGCGGACAAACCGCGCATGGAGGGCAGGGCAGGTATGAGAGGCTTCCCGCCCGAAGCGCAGCGTACCGGGCTCTGTGCCGTGCTGATTGCGGGCCTGGCCCTGTCGGGAGCGGCGCTTGCCGCGGATACGGCGGCGGAACCCGCACCGCACAGTCCGAAACGGCAGAAGGAGCGGGCAGGCACCTATTGCTGCTTCTATACGGCGGTTCCCTATCCCGAGAAAGTCTGGCGATACAAGCTCTCGTCCTATGCGGAATGCACCAAGTCCGGCTTTGACAGGTATATTTTCCCCGCCCGGGAATGCCGCGAGATTGTCTGCTGCCGCGTACGCGACCGCTATTCCCTCACCATGCGCAAGGACTGCCTGCATATGGGCCACGAAAGGGTGGTCAGCCTGAGGAGGTGCCGGCCGGAAGGGCGGCCGGACGGCGGATGAGCGCTCCGGCGGCGAAGGCGCCGGGTACGTAGATTTCTGCCGCAAACTCAGGGAACCGCGGCCCGGAGCGGAACCTTTTCATTACGTGCGCCCTGTTATAGGCTCACGCCAGACGCGCAAGGCCGCATTCTTCGTCTTCCGAGAGGACTCTACCCATGCCCACCTGGCAACCCGACCCGAGCTTCTATCCTTCGCCGCGCATGGCCATGAGGGCCCCGCGCGAGAACCTTGCCTATGTCGCCTCGTTCGATCCCTCGCGCAACGAGCCCGACGCGCTCGCCGTCGTCGATGTGAACCCGGAATCGCCGGATTATTCGCGCATCGTGGAGCGGGTGAAAATGCCCAATACGGGCGATGAACTGCACCATTTCGGCTGGAACGCCTGTTCCTCCTGCCTGTGCCCGAACGCGCCTCATCCCCATGTGGAACGGCGCTATCTGGTGGTGCCGGGCCTGCGTTCCTCCCGCCTGCACATTCTCGACACAAAGCCCGATCCGGCGCATCCGCGCATCGTCAAGGTGATCGAGGCGGAGGAGATCGCCGAAAAAACCGGCTATTCGCGGCCGCACACCATCCATTGCGGGCCGGAGGGCATTTACGTCAGCGCGCTGGGCAATCCGGAAGGCGAGGCGCCGGGCGGCATCTTCCTGATGGACCACGAATCCTTCGAAGTGCGGGGCCGCTGGGAACTGGATCGCGGACCCCAGCAGCTCGCCTATGATTTCTGGTGGCATCTTGGCCACGACACCATGGTTACCAGCGAATGGGGCACGCCCAGGACCTTCGAGGACGGGCTCATTCCGGAGGTTTTGCTGGGCAGCCAGTATGGAAGGCGGCTGCATTTCTGGGACCTGCACAAGCGCCGCCACCTTCAGGAAATCGACCTGGGCGAGGAACAGCAACTCGTCTTCGAACTGCGGCCCGCGCACGATCCCACCCAGGCCTACGGATTCGTGGGTGTCGTCATCAGCCTGGCGGACCTGTCGGCCTCGGTGTGGACGTGGTACCGCGAGAACGGGCGCTGGGCGGTCAAAAAGACCATCGAGATTCCTGCCGAACCGGCCGATCCGGATCTGCTGCCGCCCATGCTCAAGGATTTCAAGGCGGTGCCGCCGCTGGTCACCGACATCGACCTGTCGATGGACGACCGGTTTCTCTACGTTTCCTGCTTCGGCACCGGCGACCTGCACCAATACGACGTTTCGGACCCGTTCGAGCCCAAGCTCACCGGCAAGGTGCGCGTCGGCGGCATCGTGGCGCGGGCGGGCCACCCGGCGGCGAACGGCCGCGACCTGAACGGCGGCCCCCAGATGGTCGAGATCAGCCGTGACGGCCGCCGGATCTACTTCACGAACTCGCTCTATGGCGCTGTGGATGAACAATTTTATCCGGAGGGCATCGAAGGCTGGATGGTCAAGCTCGACGCCGGTCCGGAGGGCGGCATCGAATTCGATCCCGATTTCTTCGTCGACTGGCCCGGACCTCACCGGCCGCATCAGGTGCGCCTCCAGGGCGGCGACTGCTCCTCCGATTCCTACTGCTATCCGTGAGGGGGAGGCACGCCGGGTGGCGCCGGGCAGCGTCCCGGGATGAATGATCTCTGGCCCTGGCTGACCCTCGCCGGGCTGGGCGCCTTCCACGGCGTCAATCCGGCAATGGGCTGGCTGTTCGCGGTCGCGCTGGGCCAGCACCGGCACAGCCGCCGGGTGGTGCTGCTTTCACTCCTGCCCATTGCCGCCGGCCATGCGGCCTCCATCGCCGCTGTCGCAGGGGCGGTGCTGTTTCTGGGCGTGGTCATCAATCAAACCGTGCTGCAGCGGGCAGCCGGCGTGCTGCTGATCGGCTGGGCCGTCTGGCACGCCATCTACGGCCACCGGCGCCGGGTGCGCATCGGCATGCAGACGGGCATGGCCGGGCTGGCGCTCTGGTCGTTCCTGATGGCCACGGCCCACGGTGCCGGGCTGATGCTGGTGCCGGTCCTGATCCCCCTGTGTCTGGGAACCTCCGCCGTTCCCGCTAAAACGGCGGAGGCCTCGGTCATTACCGGCCTGGCCGCGGTAACGGTTCATTCGCTTGCCATGCTTGCCGTGACAGGCGCAATTGCTCTTGCCGTTTATGAATGGCTGGGCCTCGCTTTTCTGCGCCGGGGCTGGATCAATCTCGATCTTCTGTGGAGTCTGGCGCTGGCGGGGGCGGGGCTTATTCTGCTGCTGCTGTTGTAGGCGCGGAAAGGGGGCGGCAGGGGCCGGAAAGGTCCCTGTCACCGTTCCTGTTCAAGGGGGCGGAGGCCGGCCGCGGCCCGCCCGGAAAATCAGGCTGATCACCAGCAGGACCAGAAACACGAAAAAGAGAATCTTTGCGATACCCGCAAAAGTGCCTGCGAGCCCGCCAAAACCCAGGATGGCTGCGAAAATGGCGAGCAGGAGAAAGACCAGCACCCAACCAAGCATGATTACCTCGCTACCTTGGCCCACGCCCCGCATCGGTGGCGCTCTGCGGGAAATTAACTGTTCACGACGGCAAACGTTCCAATCCGGAACAGGTCCCGGCTTCACAAGGACAAGGCGGGCCGCCAGGGAGGCGCCGTAAAGCGATGTAAAGGTGATGGGCGCGGAATTGAGCCCGGTCAGGAGAGGCGGGAACCGTATGCCCGCCAATAACGTTAACTTAGCAATTCGAATCACCGGAGGAGCGGAAAATGCGAAACTTTCTGGTTCTGATCGTTCTGATCGTCGCCGTCGGCGCGGGCGTCTATTACTGGATGGAAGAACGGAACGAAGGACCGTTCGAGGAAACCGGCGAACAAATGGATGAGGCCGTCGAAGAACTGTCCGACCAACCCGAACCGAACCGGCCGTGAGTGCCACCGCGTTCCCGTTCCCCGGAGCGGCATCTCAAGCCGCTATCCGGGGGATGGCCAGGACCATGCGCCCAAGGCGGACTCCACGAAAGCACCTTCGCACAACCCGCCATGTTACCGCCGTTAACATTGTCCGGGAGCCCGGGCAGTCCGGCGGTTCTCCGTGACATCCTCGAACAGGGCGCGCACCTCTCTCTCATCTTCCTTCGTCACCCAGATCACGACGTGATCGGCGTTGCCCGTTTCCAGCGCCTTATTCCACTCCTGAATTCCGGAGCGGCACGCGGAGCAGGCGACGGCCTTCGAAGAGAGGCATCGCGTCAGCGGGGCAAGAGGAGATATTTCCTGAGTCCGCCATTCGCATGAATCGGCTGCGCAGACGGCAGTCCGCACGGAGGTTTGCGGAACACACCCGGCCATCGCCATGTGCAAAAAACGCATAATTTATATTATGGAAAATTATGTCTGGATGAGAACGGCATCGATCTTTCTGGCGTTGCCGAAGATCTTTCTGGCGTTGCCGAATTGCGTTTGAGCCAGTTCAGAACCTGTCTGTCCGACGCGTGACCGCCGTCCTGGCCGGCAACCCCCAGCCGGGCACCTTTCGGGGATTATCCGGCGCGCTCCGGCACCGCGCTGACATGAACGATCGTCGACGCCGCGAATTCCCCGCACCAGTCGTGCACATGAACCTGCGGCCAGTACCCCAGGTGGCGGATGCGCCCCTCTTCGTCCGTCGAAAACCGGATTTCCGGAGAACCGCGGCGGCACTCGCCGCAATCACGCTTATCGCGGGTCATCTGGAAGAAGCGGCAAAATTCACAGCGTTGTTCGGCCATCTCAACTCCCCGAACGGCCTGATACCGCTTTTGAGAACTCGGGCTCTGTCAATGGTCAAACTAGTGCCTCTTTCGGCTGAAGGAAAGCAGGTTGCCACTCAGTGCTTGTTACTGCCGCACATGGCGTCAAAGAAACAACACGGTAGCGCTGCCCGCCCCGAGAACCGCGAGAAACGCCGCGGTGACGATCAACCGGCCGCTTCCCGCAAGCACAAGGTAAATCGCCGCCTTGGCCGCCGTGTTGACCAGCGCCCCGATGATAATCGCCCGCCCGGCGACCTCCGCCGTGATGCCGTTCAGCGCCATGCGCGAGGCCGAGAGCGTGATGGCGTCCACGTCGGCGACGCCGGAAATCGCCGCCACCGCATAAAGTCCGGCATCGCCATAGCGTTCGCTGAGCAAATGCGAAATCAGCATGACGGCCGCCAGAATAACCCCGAAGGAAAGCGCCATGCTGAGCTGCAAGGGGTTCTCCGGTGTGGGCACCTCGCCGTCCGCGTCCTTCACGCCGCTCAGGAGAAACGTCGCGCCCAGCCCCCCGGCCAGTGTCATCGCGGCGAGCGGCACGGCCACGGTGCCCACGACACCCGGCGCGACGACGGCGATAATCACCGCCATGCGCGGAAACATGGCTGTAGAGGCCAGCACGACCCCGCCTCCGAGTCCCCTGGAGAGCCCCGGATGACGTCCGCTCAGCCGCGACAGCGACACGGTTACCGCCGTGGAGGAGACCAGCCCGCCCAGCATCGCCGTCAGCCCCACGCCACGCTTTGGCCCCAGAATCTTGATGGCGAGATATCCGGTGAACGAAATGGCGGCGATGAGCACCACCATCCACCAGATCTCGAATGGATTCAGGGCGTTGCCAGGGCCGTAACCCTGATCCGGCAATACGGGCAAAATGACCACGGAGATCAGCAGGAGGCGGAGAACCGCCATCAGGTCCGCTTCTTCCATCCGGCGCAACAGCGCGTGCAGGCGCGGTTTCATGCCCAGCAGCAGCGCCGTCACGACCGCTGCGCCCGCCGCTACCGTGCCCATGCCCAGAACCGGCAAGGCGCCGAGGAGAAAGGTGGTCAGCGCCGCAACGATGGTGGTGACGCCCACCACCCCCGTGCGCTCGCTCTGGCGCAGAAAGGCGGCGGCCAGAATGATCGTGAGGGCCAGCAAGGCCGCGGGCGCCACCCAGGGCGTTATGTTCGTGGCGACGACGGCGGCGAGACCGCCCGCCAGGCCGATGAGACCGAAGGTGCGCAAGCCCGCAATCCGGCGGCCCTCCTCAAGCTCCCGGTCCCGCCAGCCGCGTTCCGCGCCGATCAGCAGACCGATCGCGAGCGAAATGCCAAGCTGTGCGAACAGGTGTTCGACGTCCATTGGCGCAGTGTAGCGCACCAGCCCCGGCGCACTCACTGATCCGGAGCACCGGATGCCACCTCTGCCTTCGGAAAAAGCCCGCAGCGCATCAATGCCGACGTCTCGCAGAGGGTTTGGGCGAGGCGCGCGGGCGGGCACGAGCCCTCCGCGCAGACCCAGCCGCGAATGGGCGCCATCGACGCTGCAGCGAGTTGAAGCGCGGCGAGCCGCATGGGAATGGCCGGTTCCGTTCCTTCCCCGGAAAGCCGCTCTTCCAGCATGCCGGCCAGAAGCCGGGTCACCTGTTCCCCCTCGCGGCCGGTAAAGACGGCGCGGGCACGTTGACGGTTCTCCCGGAAATGCTCGAGGAGACCGCTCAGCCTGTCAGGACCGCATTGCCCCGTGAGCGCATCGGCAAGCACGGCAAGGGGGCGTGCCATTGCCTGCATACGCAGATCAGCGGCGCCGGCGTAATGCTCGTAAAACGTCGAGCGCCCGACATTCGCATGCTCGACAATGTCCGAAACGCGGATGGATCCGCTCCGGCGGGTCAGGAACAGTTCGTTGAATGCCTTGATGAGCGCCGCTCTCGTGCGTTCGACGCGCCGGTCTTTTCTCGGCTTCACCTTTCCCCCCTTCCCGGACGATTCGCAAAACCCGTCCGGTAACGGACACGGGCCCCTGACCGTCCCTGTTGCCGCGGCTTCGATCTTCTAGAGTTTACCCGGAACCACGCGAATGGCGGAGTTGAAGACGATGGGCGAAGCGAATGAGGGGTGCAGCGAGGACAGGTTTACCGGCGCTGCATTGCCGTTGGCGGCTGCCGGGTCGATTCTGGCCATGGCGCATCATCCGGTCAGCGTACATGGCACCGGCGGGATCGGGGATTACGTCCACGGCGCGATGATCGTCCTGCTTTCCGTGCTCTTTTACGGCTTCGCCCGGTTCGCGCAGCGCCGCGATCTTCGCCGGGCGGTCATTCTGGCCGGGCTTGTCGCCTACGGCCTGGGGTTCGCCGCCACTGTCGGCGCGGGAATCGTAAACGGCTTCATTGTGCCGGCCCTTGCGGCCCGGGGTCCGGGGCAGGTCGGGCAGGACATCTTCATTCTTTGCCGGGAGGCCAACCAGTCCCTGGCCGCTCTCGGCGTCTTCGCGACCGGCGCGGCGTTTCTCCTGTGGTCGATGGACTTCCTGGCCCGAGCGGAGCTTTCAAACCGGATCACCGGCATCGCCGGATTGCTTGCGGCCCTTCTGCCGGCCGGGGCCCTTGCCGCCGGACTTCTGGAGCTTTCCGTGGCCGGTGCCTTCCTCATCTACAGCAGCCATGCCCTGTGGGCGGCCCTCGTGGGCATCCAGTTCATCCGGCGGAAGATCTGACGGCGCGGCCATCAAACGGGCCCGCAAGTTCTCGGCGCAATGCCTTGATTTTGCGAACAAATCTCCTCGCGCCCGGGCCGCTCAGTCCGGAAAGTTCAACACCATCCCGTCATGGGCAGGCATGACGTTCTCGGGCAATTCCTTGCGCAGGCGAGTGTAGTCCAGTTCCACATTGAGATTGGTGAGTATGCCGAGCTTCGGGCGCACCCGCGCGATCCAGTCCAGCGCCTTGTCCACATGGGCATGGGTGGGATGGGGCTTGTAGCGCAGGGCGTCGACAATCCAGCAGTCCACGCCTGCCAGGGTTTCGAAACTCTCCTCCGGCAGGTCCACCACGTCGGGCGAATAGGCCAGCGGGCCGAAGCGGAAGCCCAGCGACCGGCAGGTGCCGTGGTCCATGTCGAAGGGCTGAATGTGGATGGCGCCGCCCGGCCCCTCGATCGAAAAGGCCGTGAAGGGCGTTTCGATAGGCCGGTGTTCCAGGATCGGCGGGTACGGGCTGTGTTCCGGCTGGCTGAAGCAATAGCCGAAGCGCTGCAGCAGGCCCTGCGCCGTAAAATCGTCCGTGTAGACGGGAATGCGCGCGCGCATGGCGTAGGCGACCATGCGCAGGTCGTCGATGCCGTGGCTCTGGTCGGCATGTTCGTGGGTGTAGACGACCGCGTCGAGGCGGCCCACGCCCGCGTCCAGAAGCTGCTCGCGCATGTCGGGAGAGGTATCGATCAATACCGTGGTCACCCCGCCCTGCCCCGTGCGCTGCACCAGCAGCGAGCAGCGCCGCCGCCGGTTCTTCGGCTCGGCCGGGTTCGCATCGCCCCAGTTGGGGCCGTCCAGCCCCAGGCGCGGCACGCCGCCGGACGCCCCGCAGCCCAGAATGGTGAAGGTCAGCCCGGCCTTGCTGGTCATTACGCCGCCTCCGCCGGGCGCCGTGCCTTGGAAAACAGACGGAAAAAATTGTCCGTGGTCAGCCGGTGCAGTTCCGCCTCCGGCATACCGCGGATCTCGGCGAGACGCGCGGCCGTGTGCTTCACGAAGGCCGGTTCGTTCGGCTTGCCGCGCTTGGGCACCGGCGCGAGATAGGGCGAATCCGTCTCCACCAGCAGCCGGTCTTGCGGAACCTCGGCCGCCACGCGGCGCAGTTCCTCTGCCTTCGGAAAGGTGAGAATGCCCGAAAACGAAATGTAAAATCCAAGGTCCACGGCCGCGCGCGCCAGTTCGGGGCCGGCGGAAAAACAGTGCAGGACGCCGCTGAACGCCCCTTGCGCCATTTCCTCCCGCAGAATCTCCGCCGTGTCTTCGTCGGCGGCGCGCGTATGCACGATCAGGGGCAGGCCGGTGCGCCGCGCCGCCTCGATATGGCGGCGAAAACTGGCGGCCTGATCCTCCCGCGGACTGTTTTCGTAATAATAATCAAGGCCGGTTTCGCCGATGCCCACCACCTTGGGATGGTCTGCCAG
>JBKHIN010000386.1:0-3200 GCA_046538635.1 Alphaproteobacteria bacterium | reverse complement strand
CGCGAGGGGCGGTCGCTGGTCTTGCAGCCGACGATCTTGGCAGGCACGCCCGCCACGGTGCAGTGCGCCGGGACCGGCTCCAGAACGACCGAGGAAGAGGCCACGCGCGCCGACTCGCCCACCTCGATATCGCCCAGGATCTTGGCGCCCGCGCCGATCAGCACGCCGCGCCGGATCTTGGGATGGCGCTCGGTGGTTTCCTTGCCCGTGCCGCCCAGGGTGACCTCGTGCAGCATGGAGACGTCGTCCTCCACCACGGCCGTTTCGCCGATCACGATGCCGGTGGCGTGATCCATCATGATGCCCCGGCCGACGCGCGCCGCCGGGTGGATGTCCACGGCGAATTTTTCCGAAATCCGGCTTTGCAGGAACAGCGCCATGGGCCTCCGGTTGTTCCGCCACAGCCAGTGCGCCACCCGGTAGGACTGAAGGGCGTGGAAGCCCTTGAAATAGAGCAGCACCTGCACGAAGGAAAAGCAGGCGGGGTCGCGTTCCAGCACGGCCACCATGTCGGCGCGGATGGCCTCGCCGATGGCGGCATCGTCCGAGAACGCCTCGTCGAACACCTCGCGCACGCTCATGGGCGAGGCCTCGGTGCAGCCCAGCTTCTGCGCCAGATGGAAGCTGAGCGCATCCTCCAGCCGCTGATGGTTGAGGACCGTCGCGTGGTAGAAGCTCGCCAGAATGGGCTCCTGGCGCGCAAAATCCTGCGCCTCGTCACGGGTCCGCTCCCACACGGGATCGCAACTCGCAACCTGGCGGACGGTGTCGGTCATCGCCTCTTCCCCTTGCCTCCAACTCGGCTTCGGATAGCGAAAAGGTGGGGCATCGCGATGGGGCGGTCAATGTGTCCCCGGTCACGGGACGAAATTCGACCGGCCGGGCTCACGCGGACGTGTTCAGGACCCCTCATTCGCCCGCCGCGGCGGCGCCGGGCGGGACCTCGCCGCCATGCATGCGCGCGGCGAATTCGGAGGGCCGGACATTCCATTTGCGTTCCAGCTTCACGATCTTGCCGGAGTCGTGCCAGCCCTTCACCGCCCGCTTGATGAACTTGTGAAGGTGCGGCCGCTCATGGCGGATGGCGACGTACCAGTGGCGGCCCTCGATATGGCTGAGGGGCACGTCATAACTGGCATAGTCCGGCTGCACCAGCAGCGAGATCAGCCAGGATTCGTCCGACAGCAGCGCCTGGCAGTCGCCCGTGTCGAAGGCGTTGAGGGCTTCCTCGCCATCGCGGAAGACCACGACCCGCGCGCCGTAATTCTCGGCGACCCGCTCATTGTATTCCGCCCCCTGAACGGCGCAGACGGGCACGTCTTTCAGATCTTCCCAGTCGTCGATTCCGGCATTCATCCGCACCAGCACATTGGCGCCGCCCGCGTAATAGGCGGGTTCCACGAACCAGACCAGATCCCCCAGCCCGTCGGTTTTGGAGAGGCCCGCGAGCACGAGGTCCACCTCGCCGTCCTGGAGCACCTGCACCCGGTCCTCATCCTTGACGGGCTTGAGTTCCAGTTCGACTCCCAGGCGCTCGGCGAGGTCGCGCGCCAGATCCGGCTCCAGCCCGACCATGTTTCCATCCGAGTCGCGGCGGGAGAAGGGCGAGGCGTTCTCCCGCACACCCACGGTCAGGGTTCCACTCTGCTTGATGACCGCGACCTCGCCGCCGCCGGGGGAGGAGGAGCCCAGGAACCACCAGGCGCCCGCGGCGGCGGCAATGATGACGGCAACGATCGGAAGCACGATACGAATCGATGGCATGGCAGTGGCCTTTCTTGCGAGAGCCTCACTTCGAATATTCGCAGGCCGGGCCGTTTCAAACCGGACGCGGCCGTCCTATGATGTGCAGGGCGGGCCGGGGCAGGGCCGCCCCGCACAGGCACATTTATCGGATTTCGCAGATTTTAGCAGCCCTGTCCTGACTAACCCGAAAGCATCATCGATAATCGACAGGGGGAATTATGACGGCGACACGGGGGCCGAGAATCAATCTCTCCCTCCTGCTCGCCGCAGGCCTCGGTCTTGCCGTCGCCCTTTCCGTGGCGGGCATGGCGGCGGTGGCGGCCTGGAACGGCGTCGAGGCGCGCTCGGATGCCGTACGCCGCACCGCCGGGCTGTTCATGCGCAATATGGAGATGGTGCTGGCGCAGCACATGCGCGCCGCCGAACACCAGACGGGCCATGTGGCGCGCATGCTCTCGGACGGCGAACTCGATCCGGCGCAGGGAGAGGAATTCGTTCGCCTGCTGCGCGCCAGCCTCGCCGCCGCGCCCCAGGTGGTTTCCATCGGCTATGTCTCGCCGTCGCTGAAGACCGTGCAGGTGGAGCGGCGCGGGACGGGCTTCGCCGTGGTGCGGGGCAATCTCCGCAATGAGGCGGAGGGGCTTCCCCTTCGCCGGGCGGCCATGTCCGGGGCCGGGAACGGCCGGCCGCTGACCCCGGAGCAGCGGGATTCCGGCGCGGTTAAGGGGAGGTGGGGCGGCGTGACATGGCACCCCGCCCTGCGGCAGGCGACGCTCACCTGGCATGCGCCGCTGCCGCCGGACAGCCGGGCAGGCGGCGCGGTGTTCGCCGCCATCTCCGTTTCCGCCCTGTCGCGCTTTCTGGGCGGGCTGGATGAGAGCACGGGCGCGACCTCCTTCCTGCTCTATGACCATGACAAGGTGCTGGCCCATCCCCGCCTGGTCAGCGAGACCTATGGCTGGCTGGGCGGGGACCGCCCGCTGGCGGCGGCTTCGGAACTGGGCGATCCGGTGCTGGCGGCTGCGGCGGTGCACGGGCGGGGCGGGCGCTCGCTGCTTCAGGCCGTGGTCGCTGATGCGGGCGGGCGGCGCATAAGGGCGGGGGGCGGCGATTACGTATACTTCAGCAAGCAGATTACGGGGTTTGCCGACAAGCCGCTGAGGCTGGGCATCTTCGTCCCCTCCGCCCGCTTCATGGACGAGCTGGAGCGTTTGAAAGGGTTTTTGCTGATCGCCGCCGGATTCGTCGTCATCGGCATGCTGATCGCCTGGCGCGCCGGGCGCTGGCTCGCCAAGCCGGCGCGCGAGGTCGCCACGGGCGCGGGAAGGGTGAGCACGCTCGATCTGCGCGAGGTGCGCGAGATTCCGCCCATCTGGGTGAGCGAGCTGAACGACGCCGCCCACGCCTTCAACCGCATGCTGTTCGCCCTGCGCTGGTTCGAAACCTATGTGCCC
>JBKHIN010000106.1:0-8457 GCA_046538635.1 Alphaproteobacteria bacterium | reverse complement strand
GGGATGGCGCCGCGCCCTCACCGTATTCCTCGCCCTCGCCTGCACGGCTCCCGTCGCGCTCCATCTGACGGCCGCGGGGCCCGCCCTCGCGGAACCGGAAAACTCCCCGGAAGACTCCGAAGATTTCCGGCTGCCGGAGGACGAGGACGTGCTCCTCCAGGCGGACGAAATTCTCTTCGACGGCAAACAGGGCGTCATCACCGCGAAGGGCAATGTGGAGGCGGAATATAATGGCCGCCTGCTCATGGCCGACCGGGTGACCTACAACAAGAACACCGGCAGAGTGCTCGCGGAGGGCGACGTCAGCATCACCGAGTCCACGGGCGAGGTGCTTCAGGCAAAGCGGATCGAGCTTTCCAGCGACCTGAAGGAAGGCATCGTCACGAGCCTGAGCATTCTGCTGAACGAAAATTCGCGCCTCGCCGCCGCGCGCGCCCTGCGCAAGGAAGGCAAGGTGCATCAACTCGACAAGGCGGTGTTCAGCGCCTGCAAGATCTGCCGCGACAAGGGCGAGCCCCTCTGGCAGATCAAGGCGGTCAAGGTGGTGCACGACGCCGAGGAAAAGCGCATCACCTATCGCGACGCCACATTCGAGCTGTTCGGGGTGCCCGTTCTCTATACGCCCTATTTCTCCCATGTGGACCCGACGGTGAAACGCAAATCGGGCATTCTGGCCCCGGCGGTGGGCAATTCGACCGACCTCGGCGTCATCGCCCAGGCCCCGGTCTATTTCGTGCTCTCGCCGCACATGGACCTGACCCTGACGCCCATGTACACCAGCAACGAGGGCATGGTGGGCCTGGCGGAATTCCGCCACCGCACCCTGACCGGGGATTACTTCCTGTCCGGCAGTATTACGAGTACGGAACGTGTCGACGACACCACCGGCGAGCGGGTGCCGGGCAGCGAAATCCGCGGCCATCTGTTCGGCGAAGGCGATTTCCGGGCCGGACAGAACTGGGACCTCGGCTTTCAGCTCGAGCTCACCAGCGACGACACCTATCTGCGGCGCTATGAAATTTCCAACGACGACCGCCTGACCTCGCTGTTGCGCGCGGAGCGGTGGACCGAGGGCTCCCGCTTCAGTTACCACGCCTACTATTTTGACGGCCTGCGCCTGGAGGACGATCCCGAACTGACGCCGCAGGTGCCCGCCCATGTCCAGCACGAGCAGGAGTTTGGGGACCCGCTGCTGGGCGGCACGCTGACGCTCGATCTCGACGGTCTTTCGCTGGTGCGCACCGGCGGCGCCGACATGCACCGTTTCTCCGGCTCGTGGACCTGGGAGCGGCCGCTGACCACCGCCTCGGGCCAGGTGATCCGCCCGTTCGCCACGGTGCGCGGCGATGTTTACTACACGGACGATTTCGCCGTGCCGGGAGAACCCTTCCCGGGGAACAATTCGGACGTGACGGGCCGCGTCCTGCCCTATGCGGGCGTGGACTGGCGCTGGCCGTTCATCAGGGCGGGGCGTTCTTCCTATCAGATCATCGAACCCGTCGTGCAGCTCATCGCCGCGCCCTATGGCGGCAATCCCGAAGGCATTCCCAACGAGGACAGCGTCAGCTTCGAGTTCGACGACACGAACCTGTTCAGCCGCAACAAGTTCCCCGGCCTCGACCTGTGGGAGGAGGGGCCGCGCGCCAATGCGGGCCTGCGCTACGCCTGGTTCGACAATGAGGGCCGCCAGGTGGACGTGCTGGTGGGCCAGAGCTACCGCCCCCGCACCGATACCAATTTCGGCGCGAATTCGGGCCTCGACAGCGATATTTCGGACCTGGTGGGGCGCGTCCTCATCAAGCCTTTCGATCTGCTGACCATTTCCCACCGGTTCCGGCTCGATCCGGACGATCTGACCCTGAGGCGAACCGAGGTGGACGCCCTTGTGGGCAACGAGGACTATTTCCTGAACATCACCTATCTCAACCTGGACGAAACCATCAGCACCACGGGTCTCGACGAGCGGGAGGAAATATCCGCCTATGCCCGCGTCCGGCTCAGCAATCACCTTTACGCGGAAGGCGCGGTGCGGCGCGACCTCGACCTGGGCGATATGGTTTCGACCGAAGCCCGGTTGATCTATCTCGATGAATGCACGAACTTCGAAGTGGCCTTCCGGCAGCGCTTCACCGAGGACCGGGATCTGGAACCGTCCACCTCCGTCATGGTGCGCTTCCGTCTGCTGGGAATCGGTTCATGATTCCGCCGCCGGGTTATATGACAATGTGCCGATAATATGGTTTCTTTCGGGCGTTGAAGCATCCGGCAATTCATCTATGCTGTGCCGCAATGTAACGGCGGCATCAGTGACGCAGGGATGGCAATCGGTTGCAAAGAATGATGAGGGTTCTCCAGATGACGGCGAAGGCCGGAAAATTCGCGCGCGGCGCAGGGTTCCTGCGGTCCGCATTGTGCGCCGGCGCGATGCTGGCAGCGGCGCTTTCCGCGGCGCAGGCCCAGGAGGTCCAGCGGATCGCGGCGATCGTCAACGACCAGATCATTTCCGCCTATGACCTCCAACAACGGGTCAAGCTCGTCCTGGTGACCTCGGGCATTTCCCGGACGCCGGAGAACGTCGAACGCATCGAAAAACAGGTGCTGCGCAGCCTCGTCGACGAAAAGCTGCAACTGCAGGAGGCGGCCAAGCACGAGGTCAAGGTGCTCAAAAGCGAGCTCGATTCCGAGATCAAGCGGATCGCCAAGCAGAACAACGCCTCTGCGGACCAGATCGTGAAATCGCTCAAGGAGGCGGACGTTTCCATCGATACGCTCCACGACCAGATCAAGGCGGAAATCGCCTGGGCCAAGCTGGTTCAGGGGCGCTTCGGCCCGCGCGTCAATGTCAGCGAGGAAGAGATCGACCAGGTGATCGAGCGCATGCAGGCAAACGCCGACAAGCCGCAATACCGCGTTTCGGAAATCTTCCTTCCGGTCGAATCTCCCGAGCAGGCCGACTCCGTGCGCCAGAACGCCATGCAGCTGCTCGAGCAGATCCGCGAGGGCGCCCCCTTTCCGCAGATCGCGCGGGCGTTCAGCCAGGCCCCGTCGGCGAGCCGGGGCGGCGACATTGGCTGGGTTCAGGACGGTCAATTGCCGCCCAAGCTGAATCAGGTGGTCTCCCGGCTGAAGCCGGGCCGGGTCTCGATGCCCATCCGCACCACCAGCGGCTTCTACATCATGGCCATGAGCGAGCGCCGCCTGAGCCCCATGGGCACGTCCAGCGACGCCGAACTTTCCCTTTACGAAGTGGAGCTGAAGCCGCCGCCCGACGATACGAAGCAACAGCAGCAGGAAACGCTGCGCATGGCCTACGGCCTTTCCCAGGCCGTGCCGGGCTGCGCGGCCGCCCGCGAGCTCGTGTCCGAGAACGACCGGCTCGAGGGCAAGGAACTGGGCAAGACGAAACTTTCCGAAGTTGCCAACAAGCCGATGCGCAAAGCCCTTTCCACCCTGACCGAAGGCGATACCACGGACCCCGCCCGCTCCGAAAATGGCGGCTATGTGGTGTTCTTCGTCTGCGAACGGAAAGCCATCGGCGAGAAGGCCATTCCCCGGGAGGCGGTGGAAAAGCAGTTGTACAATCAGCAGCTCTCCATGATGGCCCGGCGCTATCTGCGCGATCTGCGCCGCGACGCCACCGTCGAAATGCGGTGAACGGCGCGTCGGAGCGAGCGCACGGCGCGTCCCCTCCCCTTGCCCTGACCATGGGCGAGCCCGCCGGAATCGGGCCGGAGATCACGGTGAAGGCCTGGGCGGAACGCCGGCGCGGCGTACCGCCCTTTGTCTATCTCGGCCCGGCCGGACTGCTCCGCGACACCGCCCGCATGCTCGGCCTCGACGTGCCCGTGCAGGAAGTGGCGGCGCCCGGAGACGCGGTCCCGTTGTTCCCCCGCGCCCTGCCCGTCCTCAACCTGCCGCTTGCGGCTGCACCGCGCCCCGGCCGGCCGGAGGCGCGCAACGCCGATGCCGTCACGCAGGCCATCGCCCGCGCCGTCTCTCTCACGCTTGAAGGCCGCACGCGCGCGGTGGTGACCAATCCCATCCAGAAATCCGTACTGAAGCAGGCGGGCTTCGCCTATCCGGGCCATACGGAATATCTGGGCGCGCTGGCCATGAAGGCAGGAGCGGAAAACGTCCGTCCGGTGATGATGCTGGCGGCGCCCGAACTGCGCGTGGTGCCGGTCACCATCCACATGCCGTTGCGCGACGTCCCCAAAGCGCTGCGCACGGAGGACATCGTTGAGACCGGCATGATCGCGGCGGCGGCGCTGCGCGAGCGTTTCGGAATCTCCGCACCCCGCCTGGCGGTCTCCGGCCTCAATCCCCATGCCGGGGAAGGCGGCGCTCTGGGTACGGAGGACGAGGCGGTCATCGCCCCGGCGGTGGCGGCGCTGAAGGCGCGCGGCATCGACGTGCGCGGCCCTCTGCCCGCCGACACCATGTTTCACGCGTCCGCCCGCGCCCGTTACGACGCGGCGCTGTGCATGTATCACGACCAGGCGCTGATCCCGGTCAAGGCGCTGGCCTTCGAGGAGGCGGTCAACGTCACGCTGGGCCTGCCCTTTATCCGTACGTCTCCGGACCACGGCACGGCACTCGACATTGCGGGCAAGGGCGTGGCGCGGGCGGACAATCTGATCGCCGCCCTGAAACTGGCCGGAAAGCTCCCGGCCGCCGAAAAGGCGGCGTCCAGGGTATCGCCGGAATGAGCGGCAGCCCGGATCTTCCGCCCCTGCGGGAGGTGATCCGCGAACTGGGCCTCAGCGCGCGCAGGGGCCTGGGTCAGCATTTCCTGCTCGACCTGAATCTCACCCGCCGTATCGCCCGCGCCGCCGGACCGCTGGAGGGCCATGCGGTGTACGAGGTGGGCCCGGGGCCCGGCGGGCTGACGCGGGCGCTGCTGGCCGAAGGCGCGGCCCATGTGATCGCCGTGGAACGCGACCGGCGCTGCCTTGCCGCCATAGAGGACATCGCGGCGGCCTTCCCGGGCCGGGTGAGCGTGATCGAGGCAGACGCGCTGCACACGGACGAAGACGCCGTCATCACCGGAGCCGCGCCCGGACTTCCGGTGAAGATCGCCGCCAACCTGCCCTACAATGTGGGGACGGAATTGCTCGTCCGCTGGCTGACGGCGGAGCCCTGGCCGCCCTGGTATGAGAGCCTCACGGTCATGCTGCAAAAGGAGGTGGCGGAACGCGCGGCGGCCCCTGCCGGTTCGGGCGTCTACGGACGATTGTCCGTGCTCGCGCAATGGCGGGCACAGGCTCAGGTGCTGTTCGACGTCTCCCCCCGCGCCTTCACGCCGCCGCCAAAGGTCACCTCCAGCGTGCTGCAGATCACGCCCCGCCCCGCGCCGGAGGACGGGCCCGGCCTGAGCGCGCTGGAACGCGTCACCGCGGCTGCGTTCGGCCAGCGCCGCAAGATGCTGCGCGCGGCGCTGCGGCGTCTGACGGACCATCCGGAGGAACTCCTGGAGGCCGCCGGTATCGCGCCCACCGCCCGGGCCGAAGAAGTGGACATCGAAGGCTTCTGCCGGCTCGCGCGCGCCTGGGCGGAACGCGCCGCACCGCCGGGAGATTGAGCGCGGCCGGGCCCCGTGCCAAAGTGCCCGTAAAGGCCCCGGCAACTGACGGAGAGCGACCCATGGCGACCCTGCAATATCTCACCACCACGCATTTCGATTTCGGCGCGCTGGAAAAGCTGAAGCCCACGCTGGGTCAACTGGGCGTTTCCCGGCCGATGATCGCCACCGACGCGGGCCTCGTCTCCACCGGTATCGTGGACACGGTGCGCGGCGCGATGGAAGGGCTGGAAGTGACCGTGTTCGACGGCACGCCGGAAAATCCCACCGAGGAGGCGGTGCGCGAAGCCGCGCAGCTCTACCGGGATGCGGGCTGCGACGGCATCGTGGCGCTGGGCGGCGGCTCGCCGATGGACCTGGGCAAGGGCGTGGCGCTCGCCGTCACC
This sequence comes from Alphaproteobacteria bacterium, assembly GCA_046538635.1. Lineage (GTDB taxonomy): Bacteria > Pseudomonadota > Alphaproteobacteria > JAJFIK01 > JAJFIK01 > JBKHIN01. The sequence goes on along the minus strand of JBKHIN010000106.1, from coordinate 2,490 downwards.
CATGAGGGCCCGCTTGCCCAATACGCCGCGATGGAAGGCGGCAAGGTGGGCCCGGTGGCGCCGCTCGTCGCGGTGCCCACCACGGCGGGCACGGGCAGCGAGGTTTCCGTGGGCGCGGTCATCATCTGCGAGGACGGCCGCAAGCTGACCTTCGCCGGGCCGAGCCTTATTCCCAAGGTCGCCATCTGCGACCCGGAACTGACGCTGGGATTGCCGCCCCGGCTCACGGCCGCCACGGGCATGGACGCCATGACCCACTGTATCGAGGCCCTGCTCTCCCCCATCGTCAACCCGCCCGCCGAAGCCATTGCGCTTGACGGCATCGAACGGGGGCTGGGCCGGGGGCATCTGGAGCGCGCGGTCGCCGACGGCTCGGACCGCGACGCCCGCTGGAACATGATGATGGCCTCCACCGAGGGCGCGCTGTCGTTCATCAAGGGGCTGGGCGCGGTGCACGCCATGAGCCACGCCGCCGGGCGGCTGAAGGAATTGCGCCTGCATCACGGCACGCTCAACGCCGTCTGCCTGCCCCATGTCCTGCGCTACAACGCCGATCATGTGGGCGGCAAGTTCGGCCGCATACGGAAGGCCGCGGGCCTCGCTCCCGATACGGACCTTGCCGACTATATCGCCGAACTCAATGCCCGAATCGGCCTGCCCGGCTCCCTTGGCGAGATGGGCGTGACCCGCGACATGATGCCGGGACTGGTGGAAAACGCCGTGGGCGATCTCGCCAATCTCACCAATCCCCGCAAATGCGGACCGGAAGATTACGAAACGCTGTTCGACCGGGCCATCGGGTGATTGGCGTAGGGCGAACGCAGGGCGGTGCTGAGCGCGCAGCGCGAAGCCCGCCATTCCTGCAGCGTCGTGGCGGCGGGCATCCCCCGGCCTTCACCCATAGGCGCTAAAATAGCCGGCAAGTTCCGTGTCCTGCGGAACGTTCCAGGTTCACACGAAGGCACGAAGAATGCACGAAGAACACGAAGGGGGCCGTCAAGCAGAGCCGGAACACCATAACCGGACCGAATATCGGGATCTCTTTGTGACCTTCGTGAAGCCTTTGTGTCTTCGTGTGAACCGCAAAGGTTTAGAAAAGGACACGGGCCTGCGCCGGGATCAGCCCACCTAGCGATCCCTCATACCTGATTTCTGGCCGCGCAATCCGTTCACGAATTTGGCGAGCCCTTTCTGCCGGGTGCGCCGCAGCCGTTCGGCGGTGAGGATGGCGCGCAGGCCTTCCAGCGTTCTCTCCAGATCGTCATTGACGATGACATAGTCATATTCCGCCCAGTGACTGATTTCGTCCCAGGCGCGGGCCATGCGCCCGTTCACCACCTCGTGGGGGTCCTGCGCCCGCTCCCGCAAACGCCGTTCGAGTTCCTTGAGCGACGGCGGCAGGATGAACACGCGCACCAGATCTTCGCGCACCGCCTGCTCGAGCTGCTGGGTGCCCTGCCAGTCGATGTCGAACAGGACATCGCGGCCCTGCTCCAGCGCCGCGGCCACGGGGCCGCGCGGCGTGCCGTAGAAATTGCCGAACACCTGCGCGTGTTCCAGCAGTTCGCCGGATTCCGCAAGAAGGTTGAACTCGTCCGCCTTAAGAAAATAATAGTCGCGCCCGTCCACCTCGCCCGGCCGCATCGGCCGTGTGGTGACGGATACGGACATTTCAAGGTTGGGCTCGGTATCCAGCAGGCGGCGCGCGAGCGTCGTCTTGCCCGCCCCGGACGGCGACGACAATACGAACATCAGCCCACGGCGTTTTATCATTCCCTCACTCCGGAATTCGGGAACGTCTTGTGTACGCGGTTCTTCCATTCTTTTTCACCACAAAGACACAAAGAACGCACAAAGCGCACAAAGAGTTCATTCGCCGGGCTGTGCCGCGCCTGCCATCATTTTCGCACCCATTGGCGCCGCCGTCGCCGCGCCATCGCGATTATGGCGTGCCGCGATGGCGAGAGGCGCCCTTTCCTTCCTTTGTGTCCTTCGTGCCTCCTTTGTGCCTTTGTGGTGAAAGCGAGCCCGCCACTCGGAAAGGTCCCGCAATTCCTGCACGCATGGTCACTATTCCACGTTCTGCACCTGCTCGCGAAGCTGGTCCACGGTCGCCTTCAGTTCGAGGCCGATGCGCGTCAGCTCCAGTCCGGGCGACTTCGAACACAGCGTGTTGGCTTCCCGGTGAAATTCCTGCGTCAGAAAGTCGAATTTGCGTCCCACCGGACCGCGGTCATTCAGATGTCCGCGCGCGGCGGCCACATGAGCGCGCAACCGGTCGATTTCCTCGCGCACATCCGCCTTGGCGGCGAGCAGCGCGGCTTCCTGCGCCAGCCGTTCCTCGGAAATCGCATTGCTGGCCTGGAGCAGTTCGGAAACCTGGGTACGCAAGCGTTCGCGCAGCGCTTCGGGCTGGGTTTCCGCACTGGCGGCCGCGGCTTGCGCAAGTTCCTCGATCCGGTCGATATGACCGGCGAGAACCGCCTCGAG
>JBKHIN010000018.1:0-16325 GCA_046538635.1 Alphaproteobacteria bacterium | reverse complement strand
TCAATGCGCCGTCCAGCCGCCGTCCACGGGCAGCGCCGCGCCGGTAATGGGCCGGCCCGAGGGCGAACACAGGAATACGGTCAGGGCGCCGATCTCCTCCTCGGTGGCGAAGCGCTTGTTGGGCTGCGGCTTGAGAATGACGTCGCGGATCACGTCCTCGCGGGGAATGCCGTGGGCCTTCGCCTGGGCGTCGATCTGCTTTTCCACCAGCGGCGTGCGCACATAGCCGGGGCAGATGGCGTTGCAGGTGATGTCGTGCTCGGCCACTTCGAGCGCGGTCACCTTCGTCAGCCCCAGAAGCCCGTGCTTGGCGGCCACGTAGGCCGCCTTGAAGGGCGAGGCGACCAGCGCATGGGCGGAAGCGATGTTGACGATGCGCCCCCAGCCGCTCTCCGTCATGCCGGGCAGCGCCAGGCGCGTGGCGTGGAAGGCGGCGGAAAGATTCAGGGAGAGGATCAAATCCCACTTGTCCGGCGGGAATTCGGCCAGCGGCGCCACATGCTGCACGCCCGCATTGTTGACCAGAATGTCCACACCGCCCAGCGCCTCGCGCGCGCTCCCGAAGAGCGTATCGGCGCCCTTTCCGGTGGACAGGTCCGCCTGTACGTAATGGATCTGCGCATCCGCATTCGCACGCACGCTCTCCAGCGCCTCGCCCGCCTCCGTCTCTGACGAGCGCCCGTTCAGGGCGACGGCGGCCCCGGCTTCCGCCAGCGCCCGCGCGATGCCCAGGCCGATGCCGCTGGTGGAGCCCGTGACCAGGGCGCGCCGTCCGCGCAGCGTTCCTTCCCCGTCCGTCATGACCTAGAGCTTCCCTTCGATGACATAGGTCAGCGCCCGGACGACCTGTTCGGGCGTCTCGGCGACGGCCATCGCCGCCGCGTCCACTTCCTTGAGCGCATGGGTCAGTTCCGGATCATGCAGGATGATTAGGGGTGTGTTGACAGCCGCCGCGTAGCCCGCGTCGAAGGCGGCGTTCCATTGCCGGTACTTGTCGCCGAAGCGGACCACCACGATGTCGGCCCGGTCGATCAGCGTACGCGTACGGATGGCGTTGAGTTTGGCGCCCTTGTGGTCCTTCCAGAAGCCCTTGTCCTCGGGCCCGAAAATGTCCACGCCGCAGTCGTCACTGGCGGCATGGTCCGTCACGGGCGCCGTCAGAATCACGGGCAGGCCGGCGCGGCGCACGCCCTCTTCGATCCGCTCGCGCCAGTCCGTGTGGATTTCACCCGACAGATAGACTTCCCAAACGTCATCTTCGCCGGAATTCATCGATAAAGCTCCCGTCCCGGTTGGCCTCGGGTGCTGACATATCACGGTTTGACGGGTTCATCACCATCGCCGCCGCCGCCAGGGGCGGGCGGCCTTGAAATTGCGCTTTCTTCCGCTCATCTTTTGCGGTGCAACACGGGGGCGCACAGCGGCACGAGACAACGGGCGGCGGGAAAGGAAACAGCATGCGGGGAGCGGTCATCAATCTGGGGCTGGCGGCGATCATCGCGTTCACGATGCTGGCCTACGAGCTGGGCCTGCTGGCGCCCGCGGATGCTTTCTTTGGCGCCGCAGCGCCGCTGATCTTCTATACCGGCTATCAGTTCGCGAAGCGGGAAGGCATGGCGCTCGGCGATGCGCTGGCCGACATTTTCGCCCGCCCGCCCGTGCAGCCCCGCCGTCGCGCGTTCCATTTCGCCTATCTGATTTCCGCGGTGCTGGGACTGGTGGTCATGATCCAGACCCTGGCCCAGGCGTGAGCGTAACCGGTCAAGCACTCCGCAGGCGAACGTCTCCGGCTTCTTCTCCAAATTGCTCCGCCCGCTTCAGGGGCAGGGTAAACCAGAACAGGCTGCCCTTTCCGTCGAGACCCTGAACGCCGATTTCACCCTCCATCAGCTCCACAAGCCGCCTGGCGATGGCGAGGCCGAGACCGAGACCGCCATATCTGCGCGCCATCGCCTCTTCCGCCTGACGCCACTCCCGGAATATCTGTTCGCGCAGTTCCGGCGGCACGCCGATACCGGTGTCCTCGACCTCGAAGCGCACCAGGTCGCGGCCCGCACCGGCCTCCCCGGCGTGGAGCACCCTCAGACTGATGGAGCCCTCCTCGGTGAACTTGAGGGCATTGTTGACCAGGTGGGTCAGGATTTGCCGGATGCGGGCGCCGTCTGCGAGATAGCCGGGGGCCAGCCGTTCGTCCGCGCTGCATTGGATCTCCAGGCCCTTTTCGGTGGCAAGCGGCCGGAATATCGCACATACCCTGTCCAGCTCCTCGCCCGGCGAAATCCGCGCCGTCCTGAGCCGGACCAGATCGGCCTCCAGTTCCCTGAAATCGAGGGCATGGTTGATGAGCCCGAACAGTTGCGAGGCGGCTTCCTGGATCTGACGCGCATATGCGTCCTGTTTCTCCGGAAGGCCGCTCATGCGAAGCAGGGACGCCATGCCCATCACGGCATTCAGCGGCGTGCGCATTTCATGGTTCATGAGGCGCATATAGGTGACGCTGTCTTCATGGCTCGCCCGGGCCGTGGCGGCGTCGCTCTCCGCCTGCTGCCGGGCACGGTCCAGATTCCTCAGTTCTTCCGCCGTACGCCCGGCCATGGGCCGGAAGAAGAGAGGCACCTCCAGGCCAATGACGGCCAACGCCAGGATCCACAGCACGGCGGCCAGCGCCACGAACCGTTCCAGGGCCACCAAGGCTTCGGTGCGCAACAGATTGTAAACCAGTTCGTGAGTCTCCAGCAGGCTGCTGGTGCCCATATTCGTCAGCCGGACAAGACGCGGCGAGTCCGGACGGAAATCTCCGGATTCAAGCAATTCCTGCGCATACTGTAGAAACCGGTCCATCTGACCGTCGAAGGGCCGCAGGTCCGAATAATAGATGCCGTGCAGGACGGATCGTGTCCGCTTCGGCATGGGGGCGGGCTCGCTGAGACTTAACACGTCGTGCCGCCGGGCCATGTTCCGGACGGCGGCGGCCAGGGAAACCCGGTATAGCCGTCTCAAATCGTCATCGGTGGCGGTTGCGAGTTCGTTGGCGAGAAAGGGAATGCGCTGGCTGAACATGCGCTGTTTCGCGGCATGGTCGATGATGTCGACCCGCTGGCGGTGCATGTCGATTGTCCGTACCGTCACGATAAAGGCCGCCGTCGCGAGCACGGCAATCAGCCCGAGCGCGGCCCAGTACCGGACGGTAATCAATCTCCTGACGGTTCTGTTCCAGATGGGCATGACTTCTACCGGCGGCGGTTTTTGGCGGGCTGCTTCGGTCGCGCGTCAGGCCGTGTCTGCCCCGGCGCCCTCAGGCTCGCCGGGATGCGGCCCGGGCACCCATTGCAGCGGCAGGGTGAACCAGAACACGCTGCCGCCCTCCTCGGGGCTTTCCAGACCGATTTCACCATTCATCAGCTTGACGAGCCGGCTGGATATGGCGAGACCCAGGCCGCTGCCGCCGTGTTCCCGGGTCAGGGAGTGATCCGCCTGCTGAAACTCTTCGAAAATCCGCTGCCGCATCTCCGGCGGCACGCCGATGCCCGTGTCCTTCACTTCGAAGCGCACCAGGTCGGCCGCCTCGCCCGCGGAGCCGTCATAGGCCACGCTGAGCGTTACCGAACCCTTGTCGGTGAACTTGAGGGCATTCCCGACAAGATTAACCAGTACCTGCCGGATGCGCGGCCCGTCCGCCAGGTAATGGCGGGCCAGCCCGGCGTCCAGCCGGTAACGCAGTTCCAGGTTCTTTTCGGTGGCGAGCGGGCGCAACAGCGACACGGTCCATTCCAGTTCCTCTCTGAGCGACGTCGGCTCAAGCTCAATGGCCACCTGGCCCGCCTCCAGCCGGCTGAGTTCCAGAATATCGTTGATGAGGCCCAGCAAATGCCGCCCGGCCTGATGAATGTCCTGCGCGTATTCGCCCTGTTTCTCCGGCGGCATGCCCATCTTGATCATCTGGGTCATGCCCAGAATGGCGTTGAGCGGCGTGCGCAGCTCATGGCTCATGGTACGGATGAAGCTCGCCTGGCCCTCGCGGACCGCCTGCGCCCTGGCGACCTCGTTTTCGGCCTCGCGCCGGGCATTCTCCAGACGGCCGAGGCTTTTTCCCGCACGCTCAGCCATGGGCCGGAAGATCAGCGGCACCTCGACAGCCAGGAGCGCCAGAGTGACGAGCCAGAGGCCGGCGCCGAGCACGCGGACACGTTCAACGGCATTCCGGGCCTGATCCCGTAACCGTACGAAGAGTTCCTTTTGCACGTCGACGAGTGGGCCGCTGCCGGTTTCCGTCAGCCTGGAAAGCTCCTTCGCGCAACAGGCCGGATCGCTTTCGAAACGCCCCAGGATCGCCCGGGCATCGCGGAGCAGAGCGCCGGTCAATTTATCCAGAGGCTGCGAGGATTCGTAATAAACCTCGCGCAGTATTGCCTTCATCCGCCGCGGAATTGATTCCGTCTTTTCGCGCAGGCTCAGGCGTTGATGCCGCGCCGCCATGTCGGCGACAGCCTGCCGCAGGCCGTCGCGGTAGATTTCCCGTCTGTCGGCGCTTTCCGCGGTCACGAGCGCATGAGACAGAAAGCAGATGCGTTGAGCGGAAAAACCTTGTTCCGCGGCCAGGCCGACAATGGCGGAGTCTTTCCGCTCCATTTCAACGGCCCGGTTGAGCAGGAAATAGGACGCCGTCACCACCAGGCCGATCAACCCCAGCGCGATCCAGTAGCGAACCGTGATCAGTCTGACGACATGTTTGTTCGAGTGCGGCATGGACGCTCAGAGCAGTGATCTCACGGAACGCGGAGAATTCAGGTTAAATACGAAATCGGAACAGAGGCTTAATTCTGCGCCTCGCGCAGGCTTTCCCGGTTAACGCGCCGGCCGCTTCGAATCTTCGAACCGGAACCGCATCCTTGCACCGGACGGAACTATGACGGAGACTGCTCCCGGCAAGGCCGGTCCGGCGTTTTCCGAAATTGTTCCGGCGGATCACGAACAATGGCGGACGCCACGGGCCGGGAATTCAGTCCGGTGCGGGGCCGCCATGAATGATCTTACCGACGAGACGGCGGCGGCCGGACGCAGCGCCGCCACCATTTCACCGAGCGGTTCGCGAATGCCGCGGGGCGGGAGTATGCGGCCTGTCCATGAGACGCTGCGGGCGGGCGGCGGCAAATCCCGAATCCCCGTTCGCCGGATTCCGGCGCCGGCCGGCAGGCGCGACGCCCGGCCGCCTCAAGTCCCGGCACACCCATGAACGATACCGGACATCGCAGCCCGGCGCCGGCAACGGCGCGTCCCATCGACCCGCCCGTCCCGCCGGGCAAGCACATCGTGGATGTGCTGATCGAGGAACGGGCGCGCTGGCTGGCGCATACCGGCCCGTTATGGTTCCTGATACGGACCATTCTCTTCCCGCTGCTCAAATACCGTGAAGCCATCGAACTCGCCGACCGGATCGGCCCGATGGGCGGAGAAGACATCATGGAAATGGTGTCGCAGGACCTCCAGCTGGATGTGCGCGTGGAGGGCCTTGAACATGTGCCGGCATCGGGCGGGGTAATCATCGCACCCAATCACCCTACCGGTATCGTGGACGGAATCGCCGTGTGGGATGCATTGCGCCGTGTACGGAACGACATCAGTTTTTTCGCCAATCGCGACGCCATACGTGTTTCGCCGGGCCTCAGGGATTGCCTGATCCCGGTGGAATGGGTTCCGGAAAAGCGCACGGTCGCCAAGACAAGGGACATGATCAAGCGCGCGCAGGCTTCCTTCGCCGCCGGGGAGGCGGTGGTGCTTTTCCCTTCGGGACGAATCGCCAGGCGCACCCCTTCCGGCCTTGCCGAACAGGCCTGGCTGCCCGCCGTCGTCACCTTCGCACGGAAGTACGGTACCCCCGTCGTGCCGCTGGGATTGACGGCCCGAAATTCCTGGGTCTACTATTTTTTTGACCGGTTCAGCCCGGAATTGCGCGACATGACGCTGTTCTATGAGATGTTGAACAAGAAGGAACAGACGTTCGCCATGCGCTTCGGACCGGCGGTGCCTGTCGGGGAACTGGAAGGAGAGCCTTCGGAAGCTGCCGAAAGACTGCGGCAGTTGTCGATCGGCCTTGCGCCTCAGTTGTAGGCAGGGATACGGGCAATCTGCGACAGAATTTTGCGCCCCCAATGCAACATCGGCGCGCGTTTTTATCCGTACGCGCCGATTTCCTTTACGCTGCCATGAATTTTTCGTGTCAATCGTTCCAGTTTCGTCCGTGGTAAGAGGTGCTCGGTATTGGGGGATGAACCTGTGATCAAGGACCGCGTGATCGATCAGTATGTCGGGGAGCGGGTGCGTATCAGGCGGGTATCGCTGGGCCTGAGTCAGCAGGCAGTGGCAGCGCGTCTCGGCCTCACATTTCAACAAATTCAGAAATACGAAAAGGGGAAGAACCGCATCGGTTCCTCCCGGCTTTATCAGTTGTCGAAGCTCCTCAACGTCGATGTGGGCTGGTTCTTCGAGGGGCTGGACGCGGGCGAGGAAACGCTTGCCATCACCCGCGAAATCGCCGCCGCCTTCGACAGCGTCTCTCCCCAGTTCGGCTCCCGCGAGTTCGTGGAACTCAACCGCGCTTACTGGCAGATCCCCGGCCCGGAAGTGCGTCAGACCATCCTTAGACTGATTGAGTTGATCGCCGACGAGCAGGAATCCACAGAGGCCGCATGAGCCACGCATTGGGTAATCCGTAATTGCCGCGGTTTCCCCGGCCGCACCTCTTGGCACCCCGCAAGGGCCCGTGACAGCATTCGATTGCCGGCGCCGGCCGGCACGGGACGATAAGGGGGACGCCGCCTGGCGGATGGAGCGGGGATGACGATGCCGATGGTCGTGGCGCATCGGGGCGGAGCGGGCCGCCGCCCGGAAAATACGCTGGCCGCCTGCGCCCATGCCCTGAAGACGGGCGCGGACGGCGTCGAGATCGACGTCCGGCTGAGCCGCGACGGCGAAGTGGTGGTGTTCCACGATCCCTGTCTCGACCCCCGCCATGTCCGCGGCGACGGCGGCAGGAATTTGACCGGCGACCCGCCCCTGGTGCGGGACCTCTCCTTTTCCGAACTGCGCAGATTCGACGCCGGATATCCGCGGAGCGGGGCCGGAAGCGGCGCCATTCCCCCTGTACCGGGCGAGCGCATCCCGTCGCTCGAAGAACTCCTGCGCCTTCTGGACGGGATGCCGGGACGGCCGGCGCTGCTGATCGAACTCAAGACGGACTTCGAGACCGCTTCGCCGCTGGACCCCGGTGAATTGACCGGCGCCGTGCTCGAGGTGCTGAACAGACATGCCGGGAAAACGCCCTTTCTCCTGCTGTCCTTCGACTGGCGCTGCCTCGTGCATGCCATGCACGCAACCGGTCCGGAGCGCTGCGTGTTCCTGACGGCGCCCGGGGAGGCGCCGGTCACGGCAGGCCAGGACGGGGGCGCATGGTTCGCAGGCCATCCTCCTGCCCGTTACGGCGGCTCGGCCGTGCAGGCGATCCGCGCCCTGGGCGGCTGCCGCTGGGGGGCCCATCACGGCAGCCTGGACGCACGCATTGTATCCGAAGCCCGCGAAGCGGGGATCGAGGTTGCCGCCTGGACGGTGAACGAACCGCGGCACCTGATGCGCATGCAGGCCTTCGGCGTCGATTGCCTGATCACGGATTATCCCGACCGGGCCGTGAAGGTCCGCAGCCTGGCGCAAGACCCGGCAGCCGCATCATAGGGGCGGGCCCGGAGCCGGGCGGGCCTTTTGCCGGCGCCGGAACGGCTGAACCCGCTCATAGGTGAGGCCGCGCCAGAGCCATTCCACGGGACCGAAGCGGAAATAGCGCAACCAGGGCTCCGACCACACAAGCTGCACGGCCCAGATCCCCAGCACCACGAGCAGCAATTCAGCCCGCCCCAGACGCGCGAACATGCCCAGCCCGTGGCCATAGAAAATCAGCGTGGCGAGGACCGACTGCATCAGATAGTTGGTCAGCGCCATGCGCCCCACGGCGCCCAGACGGCGCTGGACCGCCTGCAACCGTCCCGCGCGGCAAATCATCAGCACCAGCCCCATCCACCCTGCCGCCACGAACAGACTGCCCCAGTAGTTGAACTGATGGCTGAGACCATAGAGGGCATAGACATCCCAGCCCCGGGCCTCGCCGGCAGCGATGCCGGAATAGACAAGCGGCAGGCCAAGGGCGAAACCCGCGAGGGAGAGTGCGGCATAGATGGCCGCGGGCGCCTGTCCGGCAAGAAAGCCGCTGCGCATCAGGGCCATGCCCAAAACCATGACGCCCACGGTGCGCGGGCCTGCCTCGGTCCCGATCACGGAAAGCTCGATCCGCAGGGCGAGCGGCACGCGCTCGCGCATCTGGGTGAGCCAGCCGCTGCGGAAATTTTCGATTTCGTCACGGAAGGTCTCCGGACTGCCGCCCGCCGCCGCGATGAACTCGTCCAGCCTTTGGTCGGACCACGAGGCGATAAACCCGGACTGGGCCGCGGCAATGGCGCTGCCGCCCGCAATCAGCAGCAGGCCGGCCAGATACAGGTGCCTCACCGGCCAATCCCTGATGAAAAAAATGACGAATCCACACACGGCATAAATGAAGAGAATGTCGCCGTGCCAGATGAGATAGCCGTGCAGCGCCCCGATAACGCCGAGCCAGAACATCCGCCGCCGGTGCAGGGCGCCCGCGTCGCGGCCTGCCGCCTCCGCCCGTCCGGTCATCAGCATCACGCCGGCGCCGAACAGAAGCGAGAACAGCGTCACGAATTTGTAGTCGCCCAGAAGATAGGTGAAGAACCAGGCCCAGTAGTCCGCCCCCGTAAGTTCGCCCATGGCGTTGGGCTTGGAGTAGGCGAACTGGGGCAGCGCGAAACTCCAGATATTAAGCAGGAGGATGCCCAGCACGGCAAAGCCGCGCAGCACGTCGAGAGTCTGAATGCGATGGGCTTCGTCCACCGGCGCCGCCGGAAGGGCGGTGACGGATGACATGGCCATGCGGGTCCCCTCCGTTGCTTCGCGCCCGGTTCCCGGCCGGCGAGTGTAACCCGTTTTCCTGCCACACTGCGGGCCGGGTTCGGGCTGGCCGGCGCGCACTGGAACGGCGCAGCGGCCCCGGCGACCGGCCGGACAGGCTCGCCGCGCGGTTGAAGCGGCGGAATTTACCGCCAACTATTTACCGTGCGCTGGATTTTCCGGTGTCTTACGGCGTCGCAGCCTCCGGGATCCCTAGTCAGCGCAACCATGTGCCGGCGCCCGGCCCGGCAGCCTCCGCACCGAGTACCGAGAATGACCGAACAACGCAGCGAACCCATCAGCACCCTCTACAGCCGCAGGATCCTGCAGCTTGCGGGCTCCATCGGCCGTATCGGCCGGCTGGAAGCGCCCGACGCCAGCGCGGACGCGGTGAGCCGCCTGTGCGGCAGCCGCATCACCGTGGACCTGAAGCTGGCGGAGGGCCGCGTTTCGGACTACGCGCAGGAAGTGCAGGCCTGCGCCCTGGGACAGACGGCGGCCTCCGTCATGGCGCGAGAGATTATGGGTTCGGCTCCGGACGAACTGCGCGAACTGCGCGAGCGCATGTGGAACATGCTCAAGAACGAGGGCACGCCGCCCGGCGGAAAATGGGCCGACCTGGCACTGCTGGAAGGGGTGCGCGACTATCCCGCCCGCCACGGCTCGGTGATGCTGCCCTTCGACGCCGTCGTCAAGGCGCTGGACAGAGTCGAGGCCGCCGCCCGCACCTAGACGGACTACCCGAACGCCCCCCGGCCGGTATAGGCTTTCTGCCATGATCCGCCTGCAGAGCGGAAACGGGTAGCGGGAGGAGTAAGAGGCGTGACGGGTACAACCGACCGGGTGGGGACGCCCACACGGCTGGCCTATGGCTTCGGCGCCGTCGCCTACGGCGTCAAGGACAACGGCTTCAGCTATTTCCTGCTGCTGTTCTTCAATCAGGTCATGGGCCTGCCGGCCTACAAGGTCACGCTGGCGATCCTCATCGCGCTTTGCGTGGACGCGATATCCGATCCCATTGTGGGCAACTGGTCGGACCGCACCCACAGCCGCTGGGGCCGGCGCCACCCGTTCATGTATGCCGCGGCGCTGCCCATCGCCGCCGCCTATTTCTTCCTGTGGAACCCGCCGGAGGGGCTGAGCGACGACGCGCTGTTTCTTTACCTGCTGGGCATCGCCATTCTGGTGCGCACGTCCATCACCTTCTACGAGGTGCCCGGCACGTCCATGGTCGCGGAGTTGACCGGGGACTATCACGTGCGCACCTCGCTCCTGAGCTACCGTTACCTGTTCGGCTGGCTGGGCGGGCTGGGCATTGCCGCCGTGGCCTACAAGTTCCTGCTGGTGCCCACCGAACAATTCGGGCACGGCCTTCTGAACCTGGAGGGATACAATACCTATGGCGTGATCGCGGCGCTTTTGATGCTGACGGGGATCCTGGTGTCGGCATTGGGAACGCATCACCGCATCCCGCAAATGAAGAAGCCGCCGCCCAAGCGGCCCATCAACGTCTGGCGGACGTTCGGAGAGATTTTCGAAACGCTCGCCAACAAATCGTTTCTCATGCTGTTTCTGGCGGCCATCTTCTTCGCCCTGGCGGCGGGGCTGAGCCATGCGCTGAGCAATTATTTCGCGGTCTATTTCTGGGGGCTGGAGGCGGCGCAACTGCTCTGGTTCCTCGCCGTCTATGCGGGGTCCGCCGTCTTTGCCTTCATCCTGGCGCCCTTTTTCACCCGGAGGATGGGCAAGAAACACGCCGCCATCGCCGTGTCCTTCTTTGCCGTCGTCCTGGCGCCCATGCCCATCTTCCTGCGGCTGATCGATTTCTTTCCGCCCAATGACAGCCCGTTCCTGCTGCCCCTTCTCCTGCTCTTCGCCTTTGTCGACGTGGCGCTGATCATCACCTCGAACATCATCGTGGCATCCATGATTGCCGATGTGGTGGAAGACAGTGAGCTGAAGACGGGCCGCCGCTCCGAAGGCCTGTTCTTCGCGGCGCGGACATTCGTCTACAAGATCGCCTCGGGCATGGGCATCTTCTCGGCAGGGATCATCCTGTCGCAAATCAAATTCCCCGACAAAGCGTCGCCGGGAGCGGTCGACCCGGAAACCATCACCAATCTGGGGATCGTGTATGTCCCAACGCTGCTGGGCCTCTATTTGATTTCAGTAGCGTTTCTGTCCACCTACACGATCACCGAAGGCCAGCACGAGGAGAATCTGCGGGCGCTGAATTCACGGCGGAACGGGGAGGAGTAGAGGATGTCAGGCCGGCCGCGTTCCGTCTCTCACCGGCGTGAGCCAGCCACATGCTCCGGGTTCCGGCGGCCCGGATTGATCTCTTCGATCTTGTCCGTCCAGATCCAGCCTGTAAAAGTCGCGGGTACTTTTGCCAAAGCGGCGTGCGTATTCAGTCCGCCCAGAGCTTTCGTTTCGTGTATGGGACCCGTGATGACGATTTCCGAATCTACCGCTGCCGCCCGGGCCTGAAGCCGATTGGGCCAGCCCCAGATCAGGTGCCGGTAATTGACGGGTAGGCCGATCCAGGTGTTGTGACAGGCCTTCGGCATATGACCGGCCCAACCCCACATAACGTACCCCCTCAAACACCGTTTCGCTTGCCGCGTCGAGAAGCCCCGGACCATCGGCATCAATTCCCGCAAACGGTTCACCTGCGCATGATTCCCATAGACCATAAGCCGGTCCGGATTGGCCTGCGGCAGTCGCTTGAGATAGGCCGCCAGAAGCTCCGCGTCATCGTCCCCGGGTCCGCTCATGAAATTGATCAGGAAGCGCTTGTCCGGAAAGGCCATCAAAACCTCGGCCAGAGTCGGCATCAGGCCCACGCCCTTGCCGCGCAGGGGAAAGCTCTTTCCTCCGTCTGCTGTGTAGCCGTAACCCACATCCAGAGTTTTCAGATAGGTCATGGGATGGGTGCGCGTCACACCGGCGCCTTCCGTGCGGCAGTCGAGCGTCCAGTCATGGAAGACGGCAATTTCCCCGTCTGTCGTCGGATGAATGTCGATCTCGACCATATCGGCACCGGCCTCGAACGCCGCGCGCATGGAGGGGATGGTGTTTTCAATGAATTCGTGTGCCGGCGGAAAAATACGCGTCGCCGTGCAATCGAACTTGCCCAGGCCGGTCCGGTCATAAAGATGATGGACGCCGCGATGGGCCATAAAGCGCGCTGCCCCCTGCGGCTTCGGCGCCAGCCACGAGGCGTTGAAGACGTACACGGCCGTGACGAATGCAAGGAGTGCTCCGCCGGCAATTCGCCAGATCATGATCGACGCCTCCCCTGTCTCATGGCGCCATCTGAACGGATTGCGGTCATGAACCGCTTGTTCAGAGGTCCCGTACAAGAGGAGTTTCCGGATTATCGGGGCGGCAATCCATAGAGGGCCGGTCTCCGCGTTCGCACGTCACAGCATGAACGCGGGGTTTTGTGCGATCTTCACACTTGGCTGCCCTTCACTGCCGGACAGGCCTGCAGCCACGGGGCCGGCCCCCGGCTTTTCCAGCCGGGGGCAAAAGCGGAAGAAGGAACGGGTAACTCTAGTTACCGCCGCCCGAGCCGTCGTCTTCACCCGAGCCGTCCTCTTCCGAGGCGCCCTCCTCGCCGGTGTCGCCGTTTTCTTCCTCAGCCGCGGGCTCCTCTTCCGGTTCAGTTTCCTCGCCGCCGCCCAGCAGGCCGCGAATCATTTCCTCCGGCTTCGGCTCTTCCTCTGTTTCCTCTTCCGCCGCCGGGTCCGCTCCGCTGCCATCCGCGGGCTGATCTCCGCTGCCATCGGCGGGCTGATCTGCCGTGCCCTCTTCTTCGGCAGGCTGCTTCTCGCGTCCCCTCAGACTGTCGAGAAGGCCGCCGGGGCCGGACCGCTCACCCTCAGTGCCTGCGCCGTCTCCTTGCGTGTCTTCGCCGGATTTCCTGTCGCCGCCCAGCAGGCCCCTGATCGCATCCCCGGGCGAGGAATCCTCACCGCCGCCGAGCGCGCCGCCCAGCGGCCCGCCGGACTTGCCCAGGAGCGATTTCACCAGCGCCCGGCTGTCGAGCGAATAAACGAGCCTGTCCCAGGTGCCCGATACGCGGATGGGGATGCCAATGCCGCTGAGGCTGGACTCGCCCCCCTGCCCCTTCAGCGTGCCGACGAGCTTGGGCGTCACCGTATAATCCACTGTACGCTGAAGGAGATTCGACGTCCCATTGCCGTTGACGCGGAGCAGGGGGTTGAGGAGCAGCATGTCGTCGTTCCGGAAGACGCCATTCTCGAAGCGGAACGTGCCGCCGAACTCGGCGAAGTCGGTTTTCTGCGCCTCGCCGCCGCCGCTCTCCAGGTCGGCGACCACATTGTTGACGTCCTGCAGCGCCTGAATCATGTTCGGCGCCTGCATGGGATTAACCCCGTTCTCGCCGAAGAAGCCGCCGATGGCCGCGTCAACCTTGCGCACCATGCGCGCCAGGTTGATGCCATAGAGCGCACCGTCGTTGAGATTGAGCGAGCCCGTACCGTTCAGCGCCTGGACGATCTCGCGCTGTGAGCGGCCGCGGCTGGTGACGTCGAGCCGGAAATCGCCCACGCCTTCGAGAACGCCCATGCCCGTCAGGTCCCGCAGCAGCGGCAGGGACTTGACGGCATCGAAGTTCATCCGGTTACGGATGGCCGGTACCCGGTTGCGGGCATCGATCTCGAAATAGGCGGTGCCGCCGCCTTCATAGAGGCCCAGCTCGCGCAGGTCCGCCTTCAGCAGTCCGTTGACGAGGCTGACATCCACCCGGGCCTTGCCGGTCTTCAGCGTACCGGTATCGATGCCGTCCGCGGTCAGCCTGAGGTCGGCGTCCGCCAGCTTCAGGGCGCCGAAGTCGATGGGCTCGTCGCTCCAGCCTTCGGCCGGTTCAGCGCCCGTGGCGGCGCCGCTGGTCGCCTGTTCGGCCTGACCGACCGCCGTGGTGCTCTGATAGGGCTTGAGGTCGATCTGGTTGGTGACGAGTTGCCCCTTCACTACCGGGCGCGCGCCGCCCAGATCCACCGACATATCGCCGTTGCCCTTGATCTCGTCCACGCGCAGCGAGGCGTCGTTCAGGGACACCGTATTGCCCGACGCCGTCGCCTTGCCCTTGACGTTGAGCGGGCCATAGCCCTTGCCGGCGGGCAGCTCGCTCCCGAACCAGGCGGCGAGCTTGCGCATGGAGGGCACGTCCAGCTCCATCGCACCGGAGCCCTGCGCGGGCAGCCCTTTGCCGTCGAGATTGCCCGCCATCGCGCCGTCGAAAGACATCTTCATCAGGGATGATTTCAGCCCCAGATCGAGGTCGCTGGTTTCGCCGTTCAGGAAAGCACGCGGCTTGTCGAGACGCAGATCGAGGTCGATGTCCTCCGCGTTGTAGCGCAGGCCGCCGTCGGCCTTCAGCGGCCCGTCGAGCGAAGGCAGCGACACGGTCGCCGTGATATTCTCCGCACGCTGCGTTTCTCCGGTGGCACGATCCGAGTAGGTAACGAGACCGTTCACGAGGCGGATGTCACCCAGCATGATGTCGTTGAGTGCCATGCCGCCTTCCTTGTCGGCCTCGGCCGCTTCCGGCGCCTTCTGCGCCGGGCTGAAATCCCAGTTGGCGCGTCCGTCCGGAGCAACCTCGAGATTGATGACCGGGTCCCGAAGCA
This sequence comes from Alphaproteobacteria bacterium, assembly GCA_046538635.1. Classification (GTDB taxonomy): domain Bacteria; phylum Pseudomonadota; class Alphaproteobacteria; order JAJFIK01; family JAJFIK01; genus JBKHIN01. Next base: position 1,653 of record JBKHIN010000018.1, on the reverse strand, counting down.
CGAATTCCGTGATTTTCACCTTGCCGCCGAAAAGGTACGCGAACGGATCGATGCCGATGGAGAGGCTCTTCATCTCCGCCATGGTGTCCGCGCTCGCCCACTCGGCATTGTCGAAGGAGACGTTTTCGACCCGCAACCGGACAGGCGGCAGCAGCGACAGCTTCACGTCGCCGCCCAGCACCAGTTCCCGGCCCGTCGCCTCCTTGGCCGCCGTCTGGATACGGTCCTTGTAGACGTCGGTGGAAATGAAGAACGGAATGACGAGCGCAGCCACGAGCAACACGCCAATGACGGCGAGAAGGATGACGGCAACGCGTTTCATGTGAATTCTCCCTCGATTCGGCGGCGGACCTCGCCGCCCGCGTCCGGCCCGGCGGCGGCCCTTGGGGATCCTCGCCAGAACGCCGGCAGCTTCGGTTTATGAAACTTAACCATTCCGGTCCCTTTCAAAATGTGCGGCGATTTCGCGCAATGCAACCCGGACCGGCGCAGTTTGCAAACGTACAAGAAGTTAGTAGGTTCCTAACCCTGCTGCGAATGATTATCATTTGTAGATTTGCGTCCCAGCCTGTCAGGAAAGGACCGTCGCCATGAGACTGGCATTTGCCGCACTGGCGGCCGCGATTGCCTTCGGCATGGCCGCACCGCAAGCGGCGCAGGCCAAGGAGGTTTTGAACCTCTATTCCTCCCGCCACTACGACACCGACGAGCGTTTGTACTCGGAATTCACCGAAAAAACCGGCATCAGGATCAACCGCATCGAGGACAAGGCGGACGTGCTGATCGAGCGGATCAAGGCCGAGGGCCGCAACAGCCCCGCCGACATTCTGCTGACGACGGACGCGGGACGGCTGTGGAAGGCCGAAAAGGAGGGCCTGCTGCAGCCCGTGAAGTCGAAGGTTCTTCAAAAGCGGATCCCTGCCCATTTCCGGCATCCCGGCGGCCTGTGGTTCGGCTTCTCCAAGCGGGCCCGGGTGATCTTCTACGACAAGGACCGGGTGAAGCCCGGACAGGTGCAGACCTATTCCGATCTCGCAGACCCCGATCTCAAGGGGCTCGTCTGCACACGGTCTTCGAGCAACATCTACATGCTCTCCCTCATGGCGGCGCAGATCCACCATCTGGGCGCGGACAAGGCGAAGGCCTGGGCGGAAGGCATGTGGGAGAACCGCGCCCGCAACCCGCAGGGCGGGGACACGGATCAGTTGCGTTCCATCGTGTCCGGCGAGTGCGGCGTGGCGCTGGCCAATACCTATTATTTCGCGCGCGCGCTGCGCTCGGACGTGCGCGGCCTCGACCATCCGGAGCAGACCTCCCGGATCGGCGTGGTGTTCCCCAATCAGAACACGACGGGCGCCCATGTGAACATCTCCGGCGGCGGCGTCCTCAAGCATGCGCCGCACCGGGAGAATGCGGTCAGGTTCCTGGAATATCTGGCCTCGGACAGCGCCCAGAAATATTTCAGCGCGGGCAATGACGAATACCCGGTAGTGAAGGACGTGCCCGTCAGCGCCAATGTGAAGCAACTGGGCGATTTCAGGGAAGACACGATCGACCTCACCGTCCTGGGCGAGAACCAGGCGAAGGCCCAGCGCCTCTACGACGCGGTCGGCTACAAATAGGCGGCAGGGCCGCGGCCGGACATGGTGACGC
>JBKHIN010000105.1:0-8479 GCA_046538635.1 Alphaproteobacteria bacterium | reverse complement strand
CTTGGCCTCGAAGATAAGCTGTTCGGCGGGCACCACCTTGTGCACGATGCCGCTCTTGAGCGCCTTTTCGGAACTCAGGCTGGTGCCCTGAAGCATGAGCGGCAGGGCGTTCGCCATGCCGATCAGGCGCGGCAGGCGCTGGGTTCCGCCGCCGCCCGGCAGCACGCCCACCCGGGACTCCGGCAGGCCGAGCTGAATTTTGGGATCGTCGGCCACCACCCGGTAATGGCAGGCGAGAGTCACCTCCAGACCGCCGCCCAGCGCCGTGCCGTTGATGGCCGCGGCCACGGGCTTGCCGCAGGTCTCCAGTTCCCGCAGCAGCCTGTTGAAGCCGAAGACGCCCTCGAACTGCCGGCGCAGGCGCTCTTCGCGGGATTGCTCTGCATCGCCGCGGCCGCCCGACTCCATTTCGTCCAGATCGGCGCCCGCCATGAAGGCCGGCTTGCCCGAGGTGATGACCACGCCCTTGATGCTGTCATCCTTCACGACCGCTTCGATCAGCTTGCGGAAATCCGCCATGGAAGCTGAATTCAGGACGTTCATGGAACGGCCGGGCATGTCCCAGGTCAGGGTGACGATACCGCCGGAATCCTTGTCGAATTTGATGTTTTCGGTGTTCATGGGGTCTTTCCTGTCGTTCGTCCGTCTGCTTACAGTCCCGAGCGCGAGGCGGCGCCCACGCTCCTCATTTCTTTCATGGCGCGCATGATGCGACTTATCAAAGCCGTCGTCTGATTGCTCTTTCGGTCCGATCCCCGGAACTGTGTGGACAGTCTCTTCGCCTGGTTGCGGATCTCTTCCGCCTGCTTTTCGATGTCCTTGACCTGCGCCTTCAGGCGTCCATCGATCGACGACGTGTCCGCACCCCTCGCCCGGGCGCTGCCCCTGGCTTTTTTCAGTCGCTCATAACGTTGCATCGACCTTTGCAGGCGCTGGAGCAGCAGATCGAGCTGTTGGGTTTCGCGCGAAAGCCGGTCCGGGCGCCCGTGAATGCGCCTGCCACGGATCCCCGGCCGGGTATTCAACGGCCGCAGCGACTTGCGCCATTCGGCGATGTCCGCACTGGAGGCATGGCCTCTCTTGAGGGTGATGTCACCGTATTTGGCGCGCCCGGGCTTCTTGCGCACAACAGGCTGACGTTCGCCCTGGCTCTTGAGGATGTCCTGCCTTGCCTGCGCCGAACCCGGCCCGGCGGCCATGGCCGCGGAACCGGCCGCCCAGACGGCGGCTGCGAGCAGCGAAAGGACCAATTTATTTCCGTTTCCGGACATTTTCCCTCTCCTCAGACTATCCGCCGATCTTTCGAATGACCGCCATCGCCGTGTCGTGCTGGGATTTCGTCATGTGGGACATGTATTTGATCTTTACCTGGTAACGCGACATCAGCTCCTGCAGTTTCACCCTGGCCAACTGAGCGTCCTCGCTCAGCGCGGCGATCTTCCTCTCCATGCCCTTCAGGCGCGGTTCGATGCGCGAGACGTCCTCGCCCTTCGCCACGGCACGGTCGCGATAGCCCTTCAGGCGGTCATGGGCGGAGTGAACCTTCTGCAATTCGAGGAGGCGCCTGTCCTGGCGGACCGCCCATTCCCGCAGCTTTTCCACATATTCGGCTTCCGCGGTCCGCATGCCCCGGGTATTCATGCGTTTCTTGAGCGGTTCCAGCGCCTGGCGCTGCTTGATTGCGGCGTCGCGGGAAATAACGCCGCGCTTGAGGGTGATGTCACCATGTTTGGCAGCGGAGGGATTTGAGTCGCTATCCGTCAGTACACGGCCCTGCTGTTGCCGGACGCCTTTATAAGCCTTGTCGTTGTCATATGTGCTGCGTTCCACATCGCCGCTGGCGGCCCATGCGCCGTGTGCTCCCGCCGTCCCTATCAGCGCCGCCAGAAGGGCGGCAGCTATGATTGTTCGAGGCATGATCACCTCCCCGGTAGTTCGTATGCGTCACACGCGTTCGATCACCGTCGCCGCGCCCATGCCTGCGCCTACGCACAGCGTGGCCAGCGCCGTGTTGAGATCGCGCCGTATCATCTCGTCCAGCACGGTGCCCAGGACCATTGCGCCCGTGGCGCCCAATGGGTGGCCCATCGCGATGGCGCCGCCATTGACGTTCATTTTCTCGTGCGGAATGTCGAGATTGCGCATCATCAGGAGAACGACGGCGGCGAAGGCCTCGTTGAGTTCGTAAAGGTCGATATCGTTGACTTCCATGCCCGCACGCTTGAGCGCCTTCTTCGTCACGTCGGTGGGCCCGGTGAGCATGATGGAGGGTTCCGAGCCGATGGAGGCGAAGGAGCGGATGCGCGCCCGGGGCTTCAGGCCCAGCGCGTCGCCGATTTCCTTCGTGCCCAGAAGGACCCCAGCCGCACCGTCCACGATGCCCGACGAGTTGCCCGCATGGTGGACGTGTTCGATACGCTCCACCTCCGGATAGCGCTGGATGGCGACCGAGTCGAAAGCGAATTCGCCCGGCATGGCGAAGGACGGCTGGAGGCCTGCCAACGACTGCATGGTGGTGTCCGGACGCAAATGTTCATCACGCTCCAGAATGGTCAGGCCGAGCTGGTCCTTTACCGGGATCACGGAGTTCTTGAAATAGCCCTTGTCCCAGGCGTTGGCCGCGCGCTTCTGGGATTCCACGGCAAAGGCGTCCACATCCTCGCGTGAGAAACCGTTCCTTGTGGCGATGAGATCGGCGGAAATGCCCTGGGGCACGAAATAGGTCTTGAGCGCGGCTTCCGGATCGGTGGGCCAGGCGCCGCCGTCGGAGCCCATGGGCACGCGGCTCATGCTCTCCACGCCGCCGCCGATGGTGAGATCGTGCTGGCCGGCCATTACCTGCGCGGCGGCCATGTTGACCGCTTCCAGCCCGCTGGCGCAGAACCGGTTGATCTGCACGCCCGAGACCGACTGGTCATAGTCCGCGTTCAGAACGGCCGTGCGGGCGATGTCGGCGCCCTGCTCCCGGTGCGGAGAAACGCAGCCCAAAACCACGTCGTCCACGTATTTGGTGTCCAGTTCATTCCGGTCGCGCACCGCCTCGAGCACCTGCGTCGCCAGTGAAAGGGCGGTGATTTCATGCAGCGCCCCGTCCTTGCGGCCCTTGCCGCGGGGGGTGCGGACGTGGTCGTAAATGAAGCAGTCGGTCATGGGGATGGCTCCGTTTATTCAGAGTTCAGATGTCAGAGGACAGAGATCAGAAAGTGCAGGTGAGAGCGCCCGCCTCGGATGAGAAGTTGTGACTCAATCTTCTGACATCTGACCTCTGACTTCTGAACTCTGTTCCCTGATTTCGTCGTCGAATTTGGTCAACAGTCCGCCCTCGATGTTCAGACCATCCAGCCGTTCGGACAGTTTGAACACCACCGAACGGGAAAAGCGGCCCGGCGGATTGGTGATCCGGAAATAGGTGTAGGCAATATGCGGATCGTACTTGGCGAGGCGCAGCGTCTTGTTGACGTAACTGGCGTTCGTGTAAATGCCGTTCAACTTCAGCTCGCCGTCCTCCTCCACATGCGCCACATAGCAAACCGTGTTGCCGGACGTGGGCGGCTCCGCCTCCATGCGCTCCAGCCGGGCTTGCGCAAATTGCTTCGCCTGCGGACCGGCGGCCTCCTCGACGCGGCGCTGCGCCACGGCCAGGACGGACTCGGCGCAGGAGGCGCTGCGGTCGGCTGCGTCCACAAAGGCCGGCAGGGGTTCCTCCCCGGAGGAGGCGCACGCACCCAGAATGAGGGCCGCGCCCGTGAGTGCCAGGGCCGTTTGATTCATCCGGTTCACTCCGTCACAAGGTTCGCGCAATGAGCAGTTTCATGATCTCGTTCGTCCCTCCGTAGATCTTCTGCACGCGCGCATCGGCATACATGCGGCTGATGGGATATTCGTCCATATATCCGTAGCCGCCGAAGAATTGGAGGCATTCGTCGATGATCTTGTTCTCCAGGTCCGACATCCAGTATTTGGACATGGACGCCGTGCCCACGTCGAGCCGGCCTTCCAGAAGCTGGCCCGTGCAGTAATTCATGAACACCTTGGCGATGGTCGCCTCGGTCTTGCATTCGGCGAGGCGGAACTGGGTGTTCTGGAAGTCGAGCAGGCGCTTGCCGAACGCCTTGCGGTCCTTGACGTAATCCAGCGTCAGTTCCAGCGCCTTTTCAATGCGGCCCATGCCCTGAAGTCCGATGATATGGCGTTCCTGGGGCAATTGCTCCATGAGATGGAAGAAGCCCAGCCCCTCTTCCGGGCCCAGACGGTTTTCCACCGGCACGCGCACATCGTCAAAAAAGAGTTCCGAGGTATCCTGCGACTTCTGGCCCATTTTCTTCAGATTGCGGCCGCGCCGGAAGCCTTCCGCCTCGTCCGCCTCCACCACGAAGAGGGACACGCCCCGCGCGCCCTGCGCCGGATCGGTCTTGGCCACCACGACGATCAGATTCGCGGTCTGTCCATTGGTGATGAAGGTTTTCTGGCCGTTGATCACATAGTGATCGCCCTCGCGCCGCGCCGTGGTGCGCACGGCCTGAAGGTCGGAACCCGTTCCCGGTTCCGTCATGGCGATGGCGGTGATGTATTCGCCCGACGCGCAACCCGGCAGCCAGCGTCGGCGCTGTTCCTCGGAGGCGTAGTGGAGCAGGTAGGGCGTGACGATGCCGTTATGAAGCGAGACGCCGAAGCCTTCCACGCCGGTGATCGCCTGGGCCTCGATGATCATGGCCTCATGGGCGAAATTGCCGCCCGCGCCGCCATACTCCTCAGGCATGGAGGCGCACAGAATGCCCGCCTCGCCCGCCTTTCTCCACGCCCAGGGATCGACGAAGCCCTGCTCGATCCATTTCTCGTTATGCGGAAGAAGTTCGCGCTCGAAAAACCGGACCGCGGCATCCCGGAAGATATCGATATCTTCCGTCATCCAGTCCGGGGTTTCCACATTGAGCACGGACATCGCAGTCCTCCCTGACACCCACGCGAGAGCAAACCTTCGGAACCGGCCCCGCCTAGAATTCGTCTTCGGCCAGCGCCATGACCGGTTCCGCCCCGGACGTCAGCCGGGCGAGGTGCATCCCCGCGGCGGGCAGCACCCGTTCGCGGAAATAGCGCGAGGTTTTGAGCTTGGCCTTGTAAAATGCCGGATCGCCCCCATCGGCGAGCCGGTCGCGCGCGGTCTTTTCCGTCAGCGCCCACATCCAGCTCAGGCTCGCATAGGCCATGAGATAGAGATAGTCCGTGGCCGCCGCACCGGCGTGATTGAAGTCGGTGAGCGCATATTTGGCGAGCCATTCGGTCGCCTCGCGCGCCTTGCCCGTGGTGTCCGCAAGGACGTCGAGCGCCGGTTTCAGATCCTTGTCGCCGCGGTTTTCGGCGATGAAGTTGTCCACATCGGCGAAAAAGGCGGTGACCGCGCGGCCGTTGTTCTGCATCAGCTTGCGGCCCACCAGATCGAGCGCCTGAATGCCGTTGGTGCCCTCGTAAATCATGCCGATGCGGGAGTCGCGCACGAACTGTTCGAGCGGGTAATCCTTGACGAAGCCCGCGCCACCCAGCACCTGCTGCGCGGTGACGGCGTTGTAAAAGCCCTGATCGGTGCAATAGGCCTTGATGACGGGCGTCATCAGCGCCATGTAGTCATCCGCCTTCTGGCGCACCGAGGGATCGTCCGACTTCAGCAGCAAATCGCCCCACAGCCCCGTCCAGAGCACCAGCGTGCGCGCACCCTCGTTGAAGGTCTTGATATCCATCAGCATGCGGCGCACGTCCGGGTGCACGATGATGGGATCGGCGGGCTTGTCGGGCCGGGCGGGGCCGGTCAGCGCGCGGCCCTGCAACCGTTCGCGCGCGAAGGCGAGCGCGTTCTGATAGGCCACCTCGGAGATCGCCAGCCCCTGCAGGCCCACGCCCAGCCGCGCCGCGTTCATCATGGTGAACATGGCGCGCATGCCCTTGTGCTCCTCGCCCACGAGCCAGCCCGTGGCGCCCTCGTAATTGATCACGCAGGTGGCGTTGGCGTGGATGCCCATCTTCTCTTCCAGCCCGCCGCAATAGACGGCGTTGCGCTCCCCTGAGGAACCGTCCGGATTGACCAGATATTTCGGCACCACGAACAGCGACACGCCCTTGATGCCCTCCGGCCCGCCGGGAATCTTCGCCAGCACCAGGTGGATGACGTTGGAGGTGAAATCGTGCTCGCCGCTGGAAATCCAGATCTTGGTGCCGGTGAGCTTGTAGGAGCCGTCCTCCTGCGGTTCGGCGCGCGTGCGCATCAGGCCCAGGTCGGTGCCGCAATGGGGTTCGGTGAGGTTCATGGTGCCGGACCATTCGCCGGAAACCAGTTTGGGCAGGTAGGTGGCCTTCTGCTCCTCCGTACCGTGAATGTGCAGCGCCGAATAGGCCCCGTGGCTCAGACCCGGATACATGGCGAAGGACCAGTTCGCCGCCACCACCATCTCGTTGAAGGCGAGGCTGAGCACGGCGGGCAGCCCCTGGCCGCCGAATTCGGGATCGGCGGACAGGCCGATCCAGCCGCCTTCCGCGTAAGTCCGGTAGGCTTCCCGGAAGCCCTGCGGCGTGGTGACGGAATGATCGGACGGGTTATAGGTACAGCCCTCCCGGTCCCCGCTCTCGTTCAGGGGCGCGAGCACCTCTTCGGAGATCTTCGCGCCCTCCTCCAGAATGGCGCCGACCACGTCGGGGGTGGCGTCCGAAAAGCCCGGAAGATTGGCGTACCGGCCGATGGCCAGAACGTCGTCGAGAACGAAGCGAAACTCCCGAAGCGGTGCCTGGTAGGTCATTGAAGGGCATTCCCTGTGTCATGGGGCGGGGCCGGAAGGCGAACGCCGGAGACCCTCACCTTCTGTCCGCCCCCGGTGCGACGGCATAGCCGATAATGTTGACGCCATCGCGGCCTTCGCGGCCGCCGGACTCCGAAAGCAGGTTCTCGATGCGCGAACAGGCGTTTTCCAGATCGGTTACCGCCGCCTCAATATCCTTTTGCTGGCGCTTTAGGGTTTCGATGCGCTCGCGGAATTTCCCGAGCGCCACGCGCATCTGAGCCTCCTGCCCGTCCTCCAGATCGTAAAGGTCCAGCATTTCCTTGATTTCCGCCAGTGAAAAGCCGACCCGTTTGCCCTGAAGAATGAGTTTCAGGCGCGCCCGGTCGCGCCGGGAATAGATGCGCGACTGCCCGCGCCGCAGGGGGGCGAGGAGATCCTTGTCCTCGTAGAAGCGCAGGGCCCGCAGGCTGACGCCGAACTCGCGCGCAAGGTCGGTGATGGAATAGCTGAATTTTTCTCCCTCGCCGGACCTGGCGCCGCCGCCGGCAGGCGGCTGGGCAGGGATGCTTCTCTGGCTTTCGTCCATTGGCATAGTCATATGGCCGCTCCCGCGATGATGAACCGGATGCAGCGTAACGCTTACGTAAGCGTAAACGCAAGGCCTTGCAGCGCAGTGGCCGGACAGAGGCGTTAACCGCTCTTTAACCTTAATCGGGCCTGCTCGAATCATGTGTACGGTAACAAGCGGCGCGTCCCGGGCCGTTGCGGGTAAGGTACTCATAGATCTTGTGTTTTTCGATCTTCCTTTACACAAGATACACCTCGCCCTACGGTCCGGCGCAGGCTGCAAACAGCGGTGATTCGGACGATGAGCATCTGTATGCCCCTCAGCGACGACAGTTTCCGGCCCCAGGCCCAGGCGCGGCGCTCCGCCGCACGGCCGGCGTCTTCGGACGCTCCGGAGGAGGACCGGATCGGCGAACTGGAGGCCCGGCTGGTCCGGCTGGAGACCGGGCAGCGCAGCGCGCTCGATCTGGTCCGCCAGGCGCTGAACGCCCTGAAGGAAAACCAGGCCGAACAGGATGCCGCCCATCAACAGGCAATCGCGCGGCTGGAAGCGCAGCTCGCCGGGTGCGAAACGGCGCTGACCCGGCTCGAGGCCAGTCAAAAGCGGGATGACGAAGCCATGCGCGAACGCCTGTTCGACATGGGCGAAGCGCTGGAAGGCGTGCGCGCCGCCGCCGCTTCCGCCGTCCGGCCGGGGGCGCTGCACAAGCTGGAACGCACGCTGGAGCGCGAGATCGGGGCCAGCGCCCAATCCCTGCGCACCGAGTTCGGCGACCGGCTCGCCGAGGCGGTGGAAGCCGCCGAAAGCCGCAGCGCCCGGGCGCTGGACGCGCTTGAGGAAAATTTCTGGGACGACCTTACCGAAATGGCCCGCCGCTTCGACTGCGTGGCGGACACGGTAGTGAAAGTGCGCCTTGAACTGGAAAACAGGGGCGGGGAAGGCGGTGCGGACCGGCCCGTCTTTTCCCACGGCGAGGCGGCCGCCGATCCCGGCCCGGAGGAAGAGTCCTTCGTCTTGCCCCAAAGCGAAACAGCAGCGGAAACCCGGCCGGACACGCCCTCCGGCGTGATCCCCTTCCCGCCCCGGCAAACGGCACCGGAAGAGGACGGGCGCATGGCCGCGCCGGCGAATGTGGGCGCCGTCC
>JBKHIN010000104.1:0-8484 GCA_046538635.1 Alphaproteobacteria bacterium | reverse complement strand
GCATTGCCCTGCGCGTCGGCAAACACCTGAATCTCCACATGGCGCGCGGGAGAAATGGCCTTCTCCAGAATCAGGGTGTCCGAGCCGAAAGCGTTCTGCGCCTCGGAACGGGCGCGGGCCAGCGCCTGTGACAGCCCGTCCGCATGGGTCACAAGGCGCAGCCCCTTGCCGCCGCCCCCGGCGGCCGCCTTCACCATCAGCGGGAAGCGGATGTAATCCACCGCCGCCGCAATCAGCGCCGCATCGCTCTGATCCGGCCCCTGATAGCCGGGCACGCAGGCGACGCCGGCCGCCTCCATGCGCTGCCGGGCTTCCGCCTTGTCGCCCATCGCCGCAATGGCCGCAGGGGGAGGGCCGATGAAGGTCAGCCCGGCCGTCACGCAGGCTTCGGCAAATTCGGCGTTCTCGGCAAGAAAGCCATAGCCCGGATGAACGGCATCGGCGCCGGTGATCCGGGTGGCTTCCAGGATCCGGGCAATGTCGAGATAGGAATCTGCCGCGGGCGCAGGTCCGATATGCACGGCCTCGTCCGCCTGGCGTACATGGAGGGCATTCGCGTCGGCATCCGAATAAACCGAAACGGTTTCATAGCCCAGCGCCCGCGCCGTGCGGATGATCCGGCAGGCGATCTCTCCCCGGTTGGCGATCAGAATTTTCCGCATCCGCCCCATGCCGGCCCTCTCCCGTCAGCCGCGGCGTCCGGGCAGCGTGCCCATCAGCTTGCAGATGATGCTGAGCATCACCTCGTCCGCGCCCCCGCCGATGGAACCCAGCCGCCCGTCCCGGTAGAAGCGCGTGATGGGCGTTTCGTTCATGAAGCCCATGCCGCCGAAATATTGCAGGCAACCGTCGGCCACCTCCCGTGCCAGGCGGCCGGATTTCAGCTTGCCCATGGAGGCGAGCATGGTCACGTCCTCGCCCGCCACATAGTCCTGCACCGCGCGGTAAAGCAGGCTGCGGAGCAGTTCGACTTCCGTCTTCAGTTCCGCCAGCCGGAAGTGGATCACCTGGTTGTCGAGGAGCGGCTTGCCGAAGGCGATGCGCTCGCGCGTATAGGCGATGGTTTCCTCGATGGCGCGTTCCTTGGCCACCAGCCCGCTGGCGACCGCCCACAGCCGTTCCTCCTGAAACTGCAGCATCTGGTAGACGAAGCCTTCTCCCTCCTCGCCGATCCGGTGGCGCGCGGGAACGCGGACATTCTCGAAATAAATCAGTCCGGTATCGGAGGAGCGCATGCCCAGCTTGTCCAGCTTTTTCGCCTTCACCACGCCCTTCGTGTCCATGGGAATGATGATCAGCGACTTGTTCTTGTGCACGTCTCCCGCGCCCGTATTGCACAGCGCCACCATGTAATCCGCCTGCAGCGAATTGGTGATCCACATCTTCTGGCCGTTGATGACATAGTCGTCACCGTCGCGCCGGGCGGTGGTCTTGAGCGAGGCCACGTCGGAGCCCGCGCCCGGTTCTGAAACGCCGATGCAGGTCACCATCTCGCCCGCGATGGCGGGAGCAAGAAACTCCCGGCGCAAGTCGTCGGAACCGAAGCGGGCCAGCGCGGGCGTCGCCATGTCCGTCTGTACGCCGATGGCCATGGGCACGCCGCCGCAGGTGATGTGGCCCAGCGCCTCGGCGAAGGCGATGTTGTAGCTGTAGTCCAGCCCCATGCCGCCGAATTCCTCGGGTTTATGGATGCCCAGGAAGCCCGCCTTGCCCAGCTTGCCGAACACTTCGTGCGCCGGGAATTCGCCCGCCTCCTCCCACTCGTCCACATAGGGATTGATTTCCTCATCGATCAGCTTTTTGGCCGAACGCTGAATTTCCAGATGTTCATGGGTATAGAGACTCATGGGACGTCCTCTTACATACGGGCGACGCCGAAACTGTTGGGGCGCACATCGCGCAATTCCGCCTCGTGCACCGTGCCCAGCAGAAAGCCCAGCACGCGCCGTGTCTCGCGCGGATCGATCATGCCGTCGTCCAGCAGATGGCCGGAGCATACGAAGGCATCCTCCTGGGGCGCAAAAAGGTCCGTAATCTGTTTTTCCATGACGCCGAGCATATCCTCGTCCACCTCCTTCCCCCGGCGCTTGGCGCTGGCCTCCATGACGATGCGCATGGTGGTGGCGGCCTGTTCGGCGCCCATCACGCCCGTGCGCGCATTGGGCCAGGTGACACAGAAACGCGGGTCGTAGGCGCGCCCGCACATGCCGTAATTGCCCGCGCCGAAGCTGGCCCCGATCATGAAGGTGAATTGCGGCACGCTGGCGTTCGACACCGCCTGGATCATTTTCGAGCCGTGCTTGATCATGCCGCCGCGTTCCGTCTGTGTGCCCACCATATAGCCGGTCGTGTTCTGCAAATAGACGATGGGCGTTCCCGTCTGGCAGCAATGCTGGATGAACTGCGCGGCCTTGGTGGCTCCGTCCGGGTCGATGGGGCCGTTATTGCCGATGAAGCCACAGGCATGCCCGAACACATGCCCCTGCACACATACCGTGTGCGGACCGTAAAGCCCCTTGAACTCCAGGAGGTCGGAACCGTCCACGACGCGCGCGATCACCTCCTTTACGTCATAGGGCTTGCGGTAATCCAGCGGCACGATGCCCGCCAGCTCGTCCGGGTCGTATTCGGGCTCGCGGAAAGTGCGCGTTGGGGGCGGCGGCGTCTTCTCCGCCCATCCCAGCCGCCGCAGCACGTCCCGCGTGATGGCGATGGCGTGGGTGTCGTCCTCGGCCAGGTGTTCGGCAAGCCCCGAGATCGTGGCATGCATTTCCGCGCCGCCCAGTTCCTCGTCCGTGGCGATTTCGCCGGTGGCCGCCTTGAGCAGGGGCGGGCCCGCCAGGAACGCCTTGCCGCGCCCGCGCACGGCGATCACCATGTCGCTCAGGCCCGGCATATAGGCGCCCCCGGCCGTGGAAGACCCGTGCAGGATGGTGACGACCGGAATGCCCGCCGCGCTCAACCGGGCCAGATTGCAGAAAATCGCGCCGCCGTTGACGAAACCGTCCACCCGGTACTTGAGCAAGTCGGCGCCCGCGCTTTCCACGAGATGGATGAAGGGCAGCTTGTTCTCCAGGGCGATGCGCTGGCAGCGCAGGATCTTCTGCCCGCCCGCCGCCGTCAGCGCGCCCGCCCCGATACCGCTGTCATTGACGACGATTACGGCGCGCACGCCGCCCACGAAGCCGATTCCCGCCAGTTGCGCCCCGCCGGGAACGGTACTCTCCGGATCGTCCGTGTCCTGCAGGTAACCCGCCATGTTGCCGATTTCGAGAAAGGGCGCACCCGGATCGAGCAGGCGCGTCAGCCGGTCGCGCGGCAAAATCTGGCCGCGCTTCTCGAAGCGCTCGCCTTCGCGGGCGGAGCGTTGCCGGGCGCGGTCCTCCAGTTCGCGCAGCCGCGCCACCAGCGCCAGCATGCCCTTCCGGTTTTCGGCGAAGCTTTCGGATTTGGTGTTGACGGTGGAGCGGAACGCCGCCATGTGGCGCGCCTCCTTCGGACGGGTCGCAGACGGGGAAAGGCGCGGTTTCGCCCCCGTTTCCAAGTGTGGCGGAGGCCCCAACCCAAGTCAATGAAGGGCGGGGACGGGCGGCGCCTTCCCCAACGGAGCCCTCGCATTTTGACGCCGTTTGGGCCATATGTGCTGGCACCGCAGTATCGGTTCGGACCAACGGGGGCCGGAAATGACCAATGTGACACCGCCGAAAAAGACAGGGGGCAGCCATTTCCAGCGCTATCTCATTCTTGGCGTGCTGACGGTCATTCCCCTGTTGATCACCGTCTGGGTGATCGACGTGCTCCTCGATGTGCTGGCGGCCTTCGGGCGGCCGGTGATCGTGCTTCTGGCCAAGGCGCTGAAGGACACCGCGCCCCTGATTTCCGACATTCTGCTGGACACCGCCTTTCAGTCGGTGGCGGCGATTATTCTCGTCATCCTGGCGCTCTACGGGCTGGGGCTGGTCTCCAGCCAGTTCCTGGGGCGCAAGCTGATCCAGCTTGTCAACGCCATCATGACGCGCATCCCGCTGGTGGAAAAAATCTACGGCTCGGTGTCGCGCATGCTGGAGGCGTTTCAGAAACGTCCCGAGGACGTGCAACGGGTGGTGCTGATCGAATTTCCCTCCCCGGAAATGAAGGCGGTGGGGCTCGTCACCAAGACCCTGAAAGAAAAGGGTACGGGCCGGGAGCTGGCCGCCGTCTTCGTGCCCACCACGCCCAACCCGACCAACGGCTATCTGGAGGTCGTGCCCGTCGAAAGACTGGTATCCCTCGACTGGACCGTGGACGACGCCATTTCCTTCGTCATCTCGGGCGGCGCGGTCGGTCCGAACGCCATGCCCTATACCCGGAACAAGGGCGGGGAAAAGCCCCCGGAGGAAGCGCGCCGGGAACGCGCGCCCAGGGTGGAAGCGAATGAATTGCAGGAAGCCCGGTGGGTCAGCGAGGGCGGCAATCCGGGAGAGGCCGCAGGAAGCGGAGATACCGGCCGGAGCGGAAAGGGCGGGGGAACGGCCGGGGAAGACAGGCGGGAGTGAAGAGAGGCAGCGGCAGGACAGCGGCAGCGTGATCGCGTTTATCCTTTCCGGTGCGAGGCCCGTTTGAGAGACGTGAATGGACAGGGGCGGGCGGATTTGCCTCCGAATCACTGTCCGCAAGGTCCGGAACCGGGGGGAGGGATCGGAAGCGCGGAGAGGGATCGTGACATCCCGTCTAATCGTGACATCCCGTCTAATAGTCCTTCTTCCACTGGGCCGAGACGGAACCCGAGGCGTCCTGGCCGATATCCGTCTCTATGCTGAATTCATCGGTCAGTTCCACCTCGACCGAGACCTTGCCGCCCTCGCCGCTCGTGTCCTGGGTGGCGGAAACGAAGATGCCTTCGCTCACATAGCGCCCGATGGTCAGGCCGACATCGCCGTTCTCCTTCCCGAAGGTGAGATCGAGCAGGTCGAGGCCCAGCGTCCGGCGCGCCCGGTCCATGATGCTGCCGCCGCCGAAGGGCCCGGTGCCGGTCAACTGCGCCAGCGACTGTGTCACCTGCAAGGCCTGGAGCGCCGTCAGTTCCTTCACCGGCTTGCCGAACAACACCAGCGCCATGATCTGCTCGCGCGGCAGGGGCGGCTGGGAATCCAGGTTGATCGCCGGTTCGGAGGTGCGGCCTGAAACGCGCACGAGAGCCTTCGTCTCCTCGTCCTCGGTCTCGTATTCGGCGACGATGTTGAGAACGGGGTCCGGCGGCGTCTGGCCGGTGAAGTTCACCTCGCCCTCCGACAGCGTGAAGCGGCGCCCGGCAAAGCTGATGTTGCCCTTCTTGAGCGTGAGCGATCCGTTGACCTTCGGTTCCTCTATCGTTCCGCCAACGGACAGATCGGCCTTCCACTCGGAGTCGACCCCGCGCCCCCGGACGAAGGCCTGACCGTCCGAGCGGACCTTCAGATCCAGCGCGACCACCAGGCCGCCGCCGCCCGCAGCTTCCTTCCTTTTTTCCTCGGGATCGAGCGGTTCGCCCTGCTCGTTGACGAGTATGACGGGAACGTCCTGCACCCCTTCCGCCTTCCCCTCGGGAATCAGCAGGTCCATCCGGTCGATCTGCATATCGCCCGCGAATTCCAGTTCGGGCAGGGTGCCGGAGAGGCCGGCGTCGCCGCTGAGGGTCGCGGTGAGGTCGCGCCGGCGGACGAGGGTGGCGTCCCGCAGGCGCATATCCGCATCCACCTGCAGGCCGTCCCGGTTCACCGTAAAACGGCCCTCCCCGGTGACGGGCACGCGCTTGCCGCGGGACTTCCTGCCGTCCCATGCGGTCAGCGTCAAGGTGCCGGACCCGCCCTCGGCGCCGCCCGCGAATTCAAGCCGGGCATCGATGGCCGAAAGCGTGACGCCTGCTCCGGTGTTCTCGTAGCGTCCCTCGCTGAGCACGACCGCGCCCTTCACCTGCGGGGCCGTCAGCGTGCCGCTCATCCGGATGTCTGCGTCGAGTGTCCCGGCAAGTTCCCGCTCCGGCTTCGCCAGAAAGATCGCGGTCAACGGGTTCAGTTTGCCCTTGTATTTCAGCGTCGCCTCGAGCGGGCCCCCGGTGCCGACGGAGAAGGCCCCGTTGCTGCGTTCCAGGGTCAGGGGAATGCTGGCTTTCAGAATTTCTCCGGTGACCTGCCCGGTCTTTTTGCCCGAGCCCTTCAGATTGCCCGTGAGATCGATCCGTTTGCCGTTCCAGGCGCCGGCGATCTCCACGGCCGCCTCGGGCCCGTCCCGCGGTTCGAGGCGCAGGTCCAGCGTGCCCGGCTTTTGCTCAGCCTGCGTATCGAGCCGCACGGACCCCGTGATCAGCACCGGCTCCCCCGGAACGGAGGCCTTCGTCATTTCGAGATTTGCCTTCAGCGCCTCCGGAGTCAGCGCGGCCTGCGCCGTCAGGCTGCCCTCTTCGCCCCAGGAAAACCGGGCCTCGGAAATATCGGCGGTTTCCTCGGTCACCGCCACCTGCACGGGTGAGCGGAGCGCCAGCGCCGTGCCGTCCACGATGGCCTCGAGCTTGCCGATGTCCGCCTTCACGCCGTCCGTCAGATCGGCCTCGGCGGCCAAGTCAAAATCGCGCACGATCCCGGCATCCGGCGTGTCGATCTGCTTCGCCGCGGCCGTGACGCTCAGGGTGCCGAGCGGGCCCGAAGCGGACGCCTTGACGTCCTCCGCCTCGATATCGCCGTAGCTCAGTTCGGGCGTCTCCGCCGTCGCCGAGAGCCGCAGTTCGCCCTGCGCCTCCCGCTTGAGCGAGATGTCGGCCTTGAGGCTTCCGGAGGCCTGCGGGGTCAGGGCGGCGAGATCGGGCACGCCGAGCTTCGCGTTGCCCGTGATGCGTCCCGTCTTCGTGGCGATCTGCGCCTCGCCGTCCAGCGTCGTGCCGTCGAGTTCTGCCTTCAGATTGCTGACATGCAAGGTTTCCAGCCCGGGCCAGGCCAGATCGGCGCTGAGCAGAACCGGCTCCTCCTCCGCGTCCAGGCGGCGGACCGTCAGTTTACCTTCAGGATCGTCAAGGCCGCCGCCCAGGGTAAGGACCGTCCGGGCAGGCGGCAGTTTCCGCGCATCGAGTTCCAGCTCCGGAGTCATTGCCGCCAACCGGGCCGACAGGCTCTCCAGCGGTCCTTCGGCCGTCAGCTTGCCCGTCACGGCTTGGGACGGTTCGGACAATCCGGTAAGGGCGGCGAATACCGGTGCGGGCAGCGTCAGATCCAGATCGGTCTCGAGCGCCGCGCGCTCGAGGTCATATGCCAGCCGGCCTTCGGCCCCGGTGCCGGAAGCCGTCTCCAGAAGCAGGTCTTCGAGACGCAGCGTTTCGCCCCAGACGCCGGCGAGGCCGAATGTCAGCCGCGCTTCCGTGCCCGCCACCTCGGCCACGCTTTCCGGCAGCGCCGCCGTCGAAGTGACATTGAGGATGCCGGTGCCCTCCAGCGCCCCGTCCGGCGCCAGCCGCGCGCTTTCCAGGCTCAGCCTGGCGTCTTTGCCGGCGATATAGGCTTCGGCGATGCGGATGCCGCCCTCCCGGGGAAAGCCGCCGCGCGCCGAAATCCGGAACGCTTCGCCCAGCCAGGGCGGCGTCTCTCCGTCCAGGGCCGGCCCGGGGGCGAGCCCGGCGGAGACGTCGAAGCGCAGCAGGCGGCCCACTTCGGTCAGCGAAATGCGCAGCGGGCGGACCAGTCTGGCCGCCGAAATGTCCAGCGCCGTGACCTCCAGCGTCAGCGTCGAGGCTTCCCCGGAGTAAAGCGCCGCGGTGAGGCGGGCGCTCTCGCCCAGATAGCGGCGGGTGCTTTCCGGCAGGGCCGGCCCGGGGTCGGCCATGACGTCCAGCCTCAGTTTGGGCGGCACCAGACAGGCGCAGGCCAGCTTGCCCGAGAGGCTGCCGAGCGCGCCCGCCTGCGCCTCGATGCTGCCGGTCCAGTCCGAGGCGGGCCCCGCGCCCCCGGCGGACACCGAAAGGCTTCCCTCCCCGATGCCCAGCAGCCGGGTGAGCAGGCTGTTCTCCGGCCCGGTGATCTGAACATCCGCCGACAGACGGTCCTGTGCCGGGGCCCAGTCGATGGCGATATCGGCCTTGTCGGCGCGTTCGCCCTCTGTCGCCGCCTGCAGCGAGAGCCGCAGGGAATCGGACCGCATGTCGGTCGCGCCTTTGACGTGCAGAACCGTGTCGTGCCCGGCGGCGGCGGCTTTCACGTCCAGGGCGCCGACCGTCAGGGAGCCGATTGTCAGATCGGGCAGTTTGGGCAGGCTGGGCAGGCCCGGCGCCTCGGGCTCTTTTTCCGGGCTTTCCGGAAGACGCGCCAGCGTGCCGCGCGGCACGCTCAGATCGTCGATGCTCACGCGGCCCCCGATCAGCGCCAGCGGGTTCCACCGCAGGGAAAGTTCCTCGAGCCGCAGCCAGACGCCCTCCCGGTCGGCCACGGTGACATCGCGCAGCACGATATGGTGGGGCCAGTGGCCGCCCGTGCCGCCGACCTC
>JBKHIN010000103.1:0-8507 GCA_046538635.1 Alphaproteobacteria bacterium | reverse complement strand
TGGTGAGCCCGGATGGATTCGAACCATCGACCTACTGATTAAAAGTCAGTTGCTCTGCCAGCTGAGCTACGGGCCCGTCAGGGATGCTTCCGGCCGCCAGGCGGGCCGGTCACCGCACGCGCGCCCCGCGAGTCGCGGCGCGGCCGTTTGCGCCGGGAACATAGAGAGCGCCGGGGGAGGGGTCAAGGCGCGAAGCCGCCGGTTTCGCATCCGGTATCCCGCTCCCGGAAATGCACTCGGATCGCCTCCGGCAGGGCCCCCGTGCCCCGGAGCGGCACGCCCGGCGGGCCCGGCTCCCGCCCTTGAGGGCCGCCGCCGGCGGCCCTATGTGTCACACCGTACGGAGCGAGACTTGCATGGAGATATCCGCGCACCCGCTCCGGCCACGGGGGCCGGACGGAGTTGCGCGTACCCGTGCCCGAAAAGGAGGATTTCATGGGCTATCGCGTCGCCGTCGTAGGCGCCACCGGCAATGTCGGCCGGGAAATGCTGAACATTCTGGCCGAGCGGGAGTTTCCCGCGGACGAGGTGATCCCGCTGGCGTCCACCCGCTCCATCGGCAAGGAGGTTTCCTACGGCGAGCGTACCCTCAAGGTAAAGGCGCTCGAGCATTTCGATTTCGAGGGCACCGACATCGCGCTCTTTTCCGCGGGCGGCAGCATCGCCGGGAAATGGGCGCCCAGGGCGGCGGCCGCGGGCGCGGTCGTGATCGACAATTCGTCCAGATTCCGCATGGAGCCGGACGTCCCGCTGATCGTGCCGGAGGTCAACGCCGAAGCCATCGACGGCTACCGGGAGCGCAATATCATCGCCAACCCGAACTGTTCCACGGCCCAGCTCGTGGTCGCCCTCAAGCCGCTGCACGACCGGGCCCGCATCAAGCGGGTGGTGGTCTCCACCTATCAGTCGGTCTCCGGCGCGGGGCACGCCGCGATGGACGAACTGTTCACCCAGACCAAGGGCATCTACGTCAACGACCCGCCCGAGCACCACCATTTCACCAAGCAGATCGCCTTCAACGTCATCCCCCATATCGACCGCTTCATGGAAGGCGGCGAAACCCGCGAGGAATGGAAGATGACGGTGGAGACGCGCAAGATGCTCGATCCCGCCATCGAACTCACCGCCACCTGCGTGCGCGTGCCCGTTTTTGTGGGCCACGGCGAAGCGGTGAACGTGGAGTTCCACGAGCCCATCTCCGACGAGGAGGCGCACGAGATTCTGCGCGAGGCGCCGGGCTGCATGCTCGTCGACAAGCGCGAGGACGAGGGCTATGTGACGCCTGTCGAATGCGTGGGCGAATACGCCACCTTCATCAGCCGCCTGCGCGTCGATCCCACCGTGGAGCACGGGCTGAACATGTGGGTGGTGTCGGACAATCTGCGCAAGGGCGCGGCGCTCAACACCGTGCAGATCGCCGAAACGCTGATCAACCGGCATCTGAGCCGCGCGGCGTAACCTCTTCGTTTACCGGCATCGTTCGTCATTCCTCCCGGCAAGTATGGCACTGAACCAGGCCGGGAGGATTAATCCGATATGAGCAGAAAGCAGCGCAGAACGGAGCTTGCGGCGGCGGCGCTGATGCTCGCCTTGCCATTCGCGACGGCCGGGCCCGGCATGGGCTCCTATGCCGGCCCGACGATCGATCTGAACAAATACACCGGCCTCTGGTACGAAATCGCGCGCACGCCCAACCGCTTTCAGGACAACGAACCGCGCAAGCGCGGCCAGCGCCTTTCCGCCTGTTTCAACAGCACGGCGGAATACCGGCTCGAGGGTGAGGGGCGCATCGCCGTCACCAACACCTGCATCAGGGAGGCCCCGGACGGCAGTGTCATCGAAGAAGCCGTCCGGGGGATCGCCCTGGTGATCGAAGGCACAGGCAACCGCCGCCTACAGGTCGCCTTCGGGCCGTGGATCGCGCGCGTCTTCCAGCGCCTGTTCGGCCCATCGGAGGGCAATTACTGGATCCACTGCCTGGGGCCGGAAACGGACGGCCGCTATGCCTGGTCCGTGGTCAGCGACAACAGGCGGGAAATGGTCTGGCTGCTGGCGCGCGAGCCCGGGATTCCGGAGGAGACAAAGGCCGAAATGCGCGCCTGCGCCCGCGCGGCGGACCTGCCGGTGGAGAAGCTCAACGACACAAGGCGGGCGGGGTAGGGATACACGCAGCGGGCGGAGGAGGGGGCGCCATTCGCACTCATTTCCGCTCGTCCCGGCCGAAGAGCCGGGATCCGGAAGCTACACGGCTCGAGCGGAAAGTCAGGCCCGCCAGCGTGCCCTGCTCACGATCAGACATTGTGGTCCTGGGCCCCGGCTCTCCGGCCGGGGAGAGCGGAGAAAAATGGCAACAAATTGCGGGTACTGGCGGGCCTCACTGCTCCCCGCTGGGTTCTTCCTCCTCCTCCTCGGGCGGTTCGCCCCGGCAGGCGACCTGTTCGGGCCCGCGCCCGCGCAGCCGGTGGAAGGACTCAAGCTCTGAGGTTCCGGCCGGGCAGCGGCTTCCCTCGACCACGAAACAGCGGTCGCCGTCCTTCGCCTTGCGGTGGTTCCAGTCCACGCAGTAATCCGTGGCGTCCGCCTCATTTACGCGGGCGCGGCCCGTGTCCGGCGTGCAGACGCAGGCGGGGCGGGTGCGCAGCTTGTCGAAGCGCTTGACCTCCCGCAATCCATCTTCACACGGACATTTCTCGACCGAGCACTCGTAAACCTCGTCTTCGCGGATTTCCTCGCAATAGGCTTCCGCCTTGGCCATCAATAACTTGAAGGCCTTGCGGTTAATGGCCTCCGCTCCTCCGGCGGCGCCCAGAAAAAGCATCATCACCGCCAGCCATGCCGTGAGCCTGATCCCGTACCTCATGGCCCCTGATCTCCTGAAAATACCTCGTCCCGAAACCGTCTAATTTTTCTGACCGGCTTCAGCATACCTCACACGGCGCCGGCGGGGAAAGCGCGCATAACGCTGCTGTCACTTGCGTGCCGTCAATCCCCGCCACTGCCGCCGCCGGCAGGCGCATAGGCATCGCCCCCCGGCAGAAAATCCTCCAGGAAATCCAGCCAGTCGCCGCCCGCCGCCGCGTGACGAACATGGGCGGGAACCGGCCCGAACGCCCCCAGCAGGAAACTGACCGCGAAATAGGCCGTCGCCGCCACCCAGATGACGCCGAGTGACTCCTCGAGCCCCAGATCCCTTCCGGCGCGGATCTGCGCGATCCACTCCCCGATGCTCAGGAATTCGGGCGTCCAGAACACCAGCAGGATCAGGAACAGGGCGAGCCGGATGCCCCGGCGCACGATCACCTGTTCGCGCCAGTGCACCGGGTCCGCCAAGAGGTCGGCGCCCATCAGCATGCGGATGAAGACATAGAACCCCGAGAGCACGAGCGCGCCGAAGAAGCCGGCCATAAGAAGGGCGAGGCCCGCCCGCACCGTATCGGCGGCAAAGGCCGCGCCCGGCTCCATGAGCGCCTCGCGGTAGGGCAGATCCCAGAAAGCGAAGATCAGTCCGGCCGCCAGCGCCCGGACCCCGAGGGCCATCGATGCGTTGAAAACCTGCCTTGCGCGCGCCATGCCGCCCCCGATTCACCCTGCGCTTCACTCTCGATCATGCGCGTGATGATGGCGAACACATGGCGCGGCGGGGGCGTTCCGGGGCGGCGCCCGGCCCGGGCGTGCGCGGCGGAAGCCTACCGTTCGATTTCGCTGGGCGGCGCGGCCCAGGTGTCGTTGCAGGAATAGCCGAACTGGGAGAGGCCTTCCTCCAGAAAATCCGGCGCGCGCGGCGTTTCGGAAAGGTACTGATAGATATGGCGGTGCCGGACACCGCGCGCCGCGTCGAGCGCCTCGTCCCAGGAATCGGCGGTAAAGTCCCCGCGGCCCAGCCAGAGAAGGGCGAGGATTTCCAGCTCCTCATCGTAATTCAAAGTGTTCAGGACCGCGGCCAGTTCCTCGTCGGAGGCATCCTCACCGAGACTCTCCAGCACGTCGATGCTGTCGTCATCCGTGGGGTTGGAGCCGGAATCGGGATCGGTCGCCTCGACCTTTTCCATCACCACCCGGGCCTTTTGAATGATGTTGCACACCTTTTCCGGAGAGATCGTAAGCTCCATTTCGCTTTCTTCATCCATTTCCGCTTCCCTCCTTCCGTGCTCGCTGTAACGGGCCGCCGCCGTTTTCAGCCCGGCAATGAACGGTGATCTCCATTATCCTAACGGCAGCTTGACGAGATGGAACGGCTGCGGCAAGGGGAGGTTGCGGGCCCGCCCGCCGCGGCGGGCGCGGGCGGCTCGGGAACCTCGTCTGCAGCGTGCACGTTTTCCGGTCAAAACGCCCCCGGCAGCCGAAAGGCGCTCCCGCGCCGGGACGACCAAGAGGAGATCCGGTGTCTACGGAACTTTCACCCGACGCCCTGGGCTGGCGCTGCGATCCGGACGCGCTGGGCTTCGCCACCACGGACGAGCTGGAGGATCTTCAGGAGATTCCGGGGCAGGAGCGGGCCTCGGACGCGCTCACCTTCGCCCTCGACATGGAACGGCAGGGCTACAATGTCTTCGCCCTGGGCCCGGAGGACGCGGGCATGCACGATTCCGTCCGCCGGGCCCTGGAGGCCAGGGCGGAAGCGCGGCCTGCGCCCTCCGACTGGTGCTATCTCGCCAATTTCGGCAAGCCGCATCGTCCCCTCGCACTGCGCCTCCCGGCGGGCAAGGGCGCGAAGTTCCGCGCCGACATGCGCCAGTTCGTCAACGACCTTCGGGACGCCCTCGCCGCCGTTTTCGAAAGCGACGACTACCGCACCCAGCGCCAGGTGCTGGAAGAGGAATTCAAGGACACCCAGGAAGAGGCCATCGAAACCGTCAGCGAGGAGGCGCGCCGCCGCTCCCTGACGATCATGCGCTCGCCGCTGGGCTTCGCCGTGGCGCCCGCCCGCGAAGGCCGGCCACTGCCCAAGGAGACATTTGAAAAACTGCCCGAGGAGGAACGCGAACGCATCAAGTCGGAAATCGCCGAAGTAGAGGGCCTGCTTCACGAGAAGCTGCGCGCCATTCCCGTGCACGCCAAGGAACTCCGGGAAAAGATGCGCAAGCTGAACGACGACACGGCGAAATACGCGATCGGCTTCCTGTTCGACCAATTGCGGGAGCGGTATTCGGATTTCCGGGAAATCGTGGCTTACCTGAAGCTTCTGCAAGATGACGTAACCGCCAACATCGAGACCATTATCGGCGCTCAAAACGGCGGCAAGGAAACAGGCGGCGGCGAGGGAAGCAGCGACCGGGAGCAGCTTCTGCGCCGCTATCACGTCAACCTGCTCGTCGACAATTCGGACCTCACCGGAGCGCCCGTCGTCTACGAGGACGAACCCTCCTTCGACCGCCTCCTCGGACGCGTGGAGCACCGTGCCCGGATGGGCACGCTGGTGACCGACCACCACCTGATCCGTCCCGGCGCGCTGCACCGGGCCAATGGCGGCTATCTGATCCTGGACGCCCGCAAGGTGCTCACCCGGCCCATGGTCTGGGAAGCCCTCAAGCGGGTGCTGCGGGCCGGCGAGGTGCGCATCGAGTCGCTGCACGAAGCGCTCGGCCATGTCACCACGATCACCCTCGAGCCGGAGCCGATCGCCCTCGACGCCAAGGTGGTGCTGATCGGCGGGCGGCTGCTCTATTACCTGCTGGCGGCGGCCGATCCGGAATTCGGCCATCTGTTCAAGGTGGCGGCCGATTTCGACGACCGGATGATGCGCGACCGGGAGTCCCAGCGCCTCTATGCCCGGCTGATCGCCAAGCTGGCGCGCAGCGACAGGCTGGCGCCCTTCACCAGTGCGGCGGTGGGGCGCGTCATGGAATACAGCGCCCGGCTGGCCGGGGATTCCGAACGGCTGAGCGCGCGCGTCGAAACGATTGCCGACGTCCTGCGCGAGGCCGATCACTGGGCCCGCAAATCCGGCGGCGAAAAGGTGACGCCGGAGGCCGTGGACCAGGCCATCGACGCGCGCATCAAGCGGCTGGACCGGGTGCGCGAGCGGGCTCTGGAAGCCATCGAAACCGGTCTGGTGGCCATCGATACCGATGGCAGCGCCGTGGGTCAGGTCAACGGCCTGTCGGTCCTGACGGTGGGCGAGTTCGCCTTCGGGCGGCCGACGCGGATCACCGCCCGCATCCGGCTTGGTTCGGGCAAGGTCATGGACATCGAGCGGGAGGTGGAACTGGGCGGGCCCATTCATTCCAAGGGCTTTCTCATTCTGAACGGGTTCATCAGCGCCCGCTATCTGAACGACGAGCCACTGTCGCTTCAGGCCAGCCTGGTGTTCGAACAGTCCTACAGCGGCGTGGAGGGCGACAGCGCCTCGCTGGCGGAAACCTGCGCGCTGCTCTCCGCCATCTCGCAAGCGCCCATTCGCCAGCAGTTCGCGGTCACGGGCTCCATCGACCAGCATGGCGGCGTGCAGGCCATCGGCGGGGTGAATGAAAAGATCGAGGGGTTCTTCGACGTCTGCGCGTCGCGCGGCCTGACAGGGGGGCAGGGCGTGATTGTTCCCCATTCCAATATCCGCCATCTGATGCTCGAGGACCGCGTGGTGGACGCAGTACGGGAAGGGAAATTCCACATCCACGGGGTCAGGACGGTGGACGAGGCGCTGGAAGTGCTGACGGGCGTTCCCGCGGGCGCACCGCAAGAGGAGGGCGGCTTCCCGCCCGACAGTCTGAACGCGCGCATCGAGGAGCGGCTGCGGTATCTGAACCGCAAGCGCCGCGCCTTCGCCGTCCGCGAATTCGGGGAGACGGAAGAATGAGCGGCGCAAGCGGGCCGCAATTGCGGCGCATCGTGGCGGCGCTGGGCGGGTGGCCGCATGACGAGGCGAAGCTGCTTCTGGCCGCGCATCTGGCGCGGCGGCTGGACGCAGAGCTTGCGGGCCTGTTCCTGGAGGATGCCGAACTGCTCGAAGTGGCCTCCCTCTCCGTGCCCACCTACCTGGTGCATACGACGGAGCGGCGCCGGCTCGACCTGGTTTCCGTGGAACGCGGTTTCCGGGTGGAGGCCCGCCGCCTGCGCCGTCTCGTCGCCTCCGTTTCCGAACGCCAGCTGGTCCGCTGGAGTTTCGCGGTGCGCCGCGTGCGCACCTGCGAAGACGTGGCCCGGCAACTGGGCGCGGACGAACTGCTCATCCTCGCGCCGCAGGGGCGCGCGGAGCGCCGGCGGCGGCTGGGAGAAGCGATGGCGTGCCATGCGGTCCCGGCCATTCTGATTCTCGAACCGGGGCGCCGGCGGCCCCGCAGCCATGTCGCCATCTTTGACGAGGGGCAGGATACCGTACTGACCGCCGGCGCCCGTCTGGCCGGGGCGCTGGAGGCCGCGCTGACCGTGCTTCCTGTCCGGAACGGGAAAGGGGCGCCCCCGGCAGACGCGGAGCGCAGCTTGCACGATTGGCACGAGGGCCTGCCGTTGCCCGCGGAAATCGCCCGGCCGGTGGCGGGCGATGCCGGCTCGCTGCAAGAGGCGCTGGAGCGGCTCGACCCCGATGTCGTTGTTATTGGCCGGGAGGGGCGGGTGTCGAACCTCGGAGCCGATACTCTCGACGCCCTGATCGGACCGCGCGCGGTGTTGATACCGGGGGCCCGGCGTTAGCCGGTTTTTTCATCCGGCTCCCTGATGCGCGGCCGGGATTCCCGGCGCCGCCGCGGCGAACATCGCCAGCGCCAGCACGATGAAAAAGCACGCTTCGGCACGGGCTCAAACCCACCCGGTCAGGGCCTCCGCAGGAACTTCCGGCCAGCCGCACTCTAGCAGGGGTCGCGCCGCGCGGTCCCGCGTCCGGGCGCTCTTTTGGCGGCCTTCTTACGGACCTTCGGGATCGCCCTCTTCACGCGACCCGGTCTCTTCCTGGCGGTCTTCTTCGCTGCCTTTTTGGCGGTTTTCTTGCGGACCGTTCTTTTTCCGGCAAGTTTCTTCCTGTCTCCGGATTGAGAGTCGTGGAGACCTTGGGCGTTGTTTACTGCCCTCAGGGTGCCGATGGCTGAACTTTCATTGCCGCTCTTGCGGGCATCGAGCAGTTTGGATTCGGCAACCGCGCCCTTCGGGCAGCCGTCATCTTTACTGCTGAGAGTCCCCGCCTGTGCCGGAGTTGCGGCGCTGGCGGCGGCCAGACCTGCGACACTTGCTGCGACCAGGCCGAACTTCCGGGCGTACGTCGTGGGCATGCTTTCCTCCCGTCCAGTGTCCTGAGTTGTGCAGCATGCGCCGTTTCGCCTGAACCCGGGCTGAACGGGCGGCCTGGCGGGCGCCGGCGGGCCAAACTCTCTGAAGGGGCCATCCGGCGGGCCCTTCTGAAAACATCCATAAAATCAATTGCTTGGAGCTGAAGGCTGGCGGATGGGGCGGGATTCGAACCCGCGAGGGGCGTGAACCCCTGCCGGTTTTCAAGACCGGTGCATTCAACCACTCTGCCACCCATCCGTCGGCGAGTCTCAAGTAGCTTGGGCTAAGGCCCTTGTCAAAAGGGCCATGGC
>JBKHIN010000102.1:0-8517 GCA_046538635.1 Alphaproteobacteria bacterium | reverse complement strand
GTTCATGACCGGTTCGGTGGTCACGGTGGACGACGGGCAGTCCCTGGGCTGACGCCCGGGGCAGGGCCGGCCGTCTGCGGAGTTATGCGGCCTGTGCGGCGGGCGCGCTTTGGCCGTCTCCGTTCCGGAACAGGGCGAGGGTCAGCGCGCCCGTGCCCATCAGGAACAGGATGGTCACCAGCACGTCGCCGATAAACGGAATCCAGGCGACGACGCCGATCACCAGCAGGGCAAGCAGCAGATAGAGCAGCTGCATTCCCTTCGAAGGTACCGTCTCCTTGAAGGGCAGGCGCGACAGCCCCAGCGCCCCGCCGACAAAGCCCAGCAACAGCCAGAACGGATAAAGCGGGGCCAGGACTACCGCCAGCGGGATGCCGATGATGGTCGCCGCCAGCAGGGCAATGGCCAGCGGCAGAAGCACCACGGTGCCGATCCCGGTGAAGAAGCTGGAGACGGGCTGGCGATTGAAGGCCTGAACCGTGCGTTCGGAGAACCGGGCCAGGATGAAGACCAGGAACAGCGCGACCACGAGGGCGATCGGTGCAAGGATAAGCATGGAAACCACGCCTACGGCCACCAGCGCGAACAGGCCGCCATGCACGATCGCCTCGTTCCAGATGAACACCATTTCGGGCGTGTAAGTGTATTCGACGCCGCCCGTTACGGTCGCGCCGGGGGCCACCGTGGGCTCGTTGGGGCCTTCCACCTTCAGCTTGCCGCCGATCCGGGCGCCGTCGGCTATGGTGACGTCGCCGCCCTTGACCTCCAAGTCCTGCTCGATGACGCCGGAAACAATCACCCGGCCGCCCGTGACGCCGGCATCGCCCCGGATCGTGCCGTCGATAACGACCTCGCCGGCCGCCACGCCCAGATTGCCTTCGATAACGCCCTCGCGGGCCAGTTCGAAATCGCCGGAGGCGACGCCCACGTCGCCGCCGACTCTGGCGTCGATCCGCACATCGCCGCCGACCATGCCGACATCGCCCGTTACCTCGCCGGTGATTTCGATATCGCCGCCGATGACGGCCACGTCGCCTTCCGTTTTCTCGATGGTAATGTCGCCGCCGACGGCGACCGTGCTCTCAGCACCGCCCTGAATCGTCAGATCGCCGCCTATTCGCACGTTGTCGGCCGCGGCCGGTTGCGGGGTGAATGCCGCCAGCACGCCGCAAAGCGCAGCAGCGGAGATCGTCCGTACAAACCTCATATTCATGGGAACCACCTGTTTCAGTCCATGCCGCTCGCACGATGCACGCCGCCCGCGACCGACGCGCCGGGCGCGACCGCGGGCTCTTTTGACCCTTCGAAGATCAGCCGTCCGCCGAGGCGTGCGCCGTCGGCGACGGTGACGCTCGTGTTCTTGACCTCCAGGTCGCCCTCGATGACTCCGGAAACGGCGACTTTGCCGTCCACCACACCGGCATTGCCCGCGACCTTGCCGTCGATGACGGCATTGCCGGAAACTACGCCCACATCGCCGTCCACGATGCCGTCGCGCGTGACCTCGAGATTGCCGGAGACGATGCCCGCGTCGCCCTCCACCCGGGCGGCGATACGGGCGTCGCCATCGACCACGCCCACGTCGCCCGAGACATCGGCACTGATGTCCACATTGCCGTCGACGGCGGCCACGTCGCCGTCCGTTTTTTCCTCGATGGAAATATCGCCGTTCAGCCGCACCGTGTCGGCTTCGGCCGGCTGCATGGCGAAAGCCGCCAGCAGGCCGCCGAACACGCTCACCAGCGCCGTTCGTATGGTTCTCGTTTTCATAAACACGCCCCTTCTCGGTTACTCAACATATGGCTGTGCGGGGCGGAGGTACGGCGTGAACCGCACCCCCGCCCTCCAGTGCAGATAGGGGGCGCGTTAACCGTTACAGGCCAAATCGGAGCCGAGTTTTTGAGAGAGATACGGCGCCCGGAGGCGCTTCAATCCCGGTGTGAGGGAACGAGCGGGAATGAGTCTGCTGTCACCCAAGTTAAACCCATCCTGCTCTAAACCCCGAACACCCGCTCGGCGTTGCCATGCAGGAACAGCGCCCGCGTGTCCTCGTCGAGGCCCAGATCGTCCAGCCTGTCGAGCGCCTTCGCGGGCGAAATCATGGGATAGTTGGTGCCGAACAGGACCTTCTTCGCGCCGTGCCCCTTCATGTAGCGGATCAGTTCGGCGGGATAGCGCGCGGCGGTATAGGCCGAGGTATCGATATAGACGTTTGCGTGCTTGGTGCACACGGCCACCATCTCCTCCGTCCACGGATAGCCGATATGGCCGCCGACGATGACCAGTTCGGGAAAGTCGATGGCGATTTCGTCGATATAGGGGATGGGGCGGCCCGATTCGGAGGGCATCAGCGGCCCGGTATGGCCCACCTGCAGGCACACGGGCACGCCCAGCTCGCAGCATTCGGAGAACACCGGATAATACCAGCGGTGCGTGGGCGGCAGCCGCCACAGCCACTGCACGATGCGGATGGCCCTGAACCCCAGTTGCCGCACGCAGCGGCGGATTTCGGCGACCGCCTCCCGGGGCCGCGAGATGTCGGCCCCGCCCACGCCCGAGAACCGGTCCGGCGCCTGCGCCACGACGGCAGCCACTTCGTCATTGGAGATCAGCGCGCCCTCGGGCCCGTACCACGCCGACACCAGCCCGAGCCGTACGCCGCCCGCATCCATGTCGCTGAGGGTTTGCGAGACGGGGAACTCGATATCTTCCGCCGCCTGTCCGGTCCAGCGCAGCAGGGGGGCGAGAAAAGGCTGGCCGAGCAGGCGCGACGTGGGGTGCTGCATCCAGGCGTCGACAATGTCGTTCACGGCGGGCTCCCTTTCGGCTCCGGGGTTCCGGCTGTTCCGTTCACGGGCATTGTACGGCGAACTTGTGGAGATGCATCCCGCCGCCTAGGATCGCGCATTCCAATCGGGGAGGCCAGTGATCCTTGCACTATGATCATATCATCGTCGGCGGCGGATTGTCGGGTTCGACCCTGGCCCGCGTTCTGGCGCTGGCAGGCGCCAGGGTCCTCCTGATCGAAAAGACCGGCCGGTTTTCGGACCGGATTCGCGGCGAAGGCATGCATCCCTGGGGCGTGGCCGAGGCCCGCACGCTCGGCATCTACGATCTGCTCCTGAAACAGTGCGCCCTCGAAGTGCCGCGCTGGACAACCCGGTTGCCCGGCAGGCCCGTGCAACCCCGCGATCTTTCCGCGACCACGCCGGCCGGCACCGGGGTGATGGATTTCTACCATCCCGAGATGCAGCAGACCCTTCTCGAAGCGGCGGCGGAGGCCGGCGCGGAGGTGTGGCGCAAGGCGCATGTCACCGGCGTGCACCCCGGCTCACCGGCGCGGATCGAGGTGGCCCGCGAGGGCCTTGCCCACGATTTCACGGCAAACCTGATCGTGGGCGCGGACGGACGGGATTCCGATGTCCGCCGTCTGGCCGGGCTGCCGCTCGAGCGCGATGCGGATAACCCCGTGGTCGTGGCGGGCCTGCGCATGCGCGGCCTGCCGATGGACAGCACCAGCGTGCATGTCTGCATCCACAGGAATTTTGGTGCACTGAGCATTTTCTTTCCGACAGGGGAGGATAGCTGGCGGGCCTATTATGCCGATATGAATTCGGAAAAGGTCCGCTCCCTGACGGGCCGCCGCAACGTTGATGCCTTCATCGCGCGCTGTGTGGAGGCCGGAGCCGATGCGGAATGGTTCGCGGACGCCGAAACGGACGGGCCGCTCGCCAATTTCGACGGCGCGGACCGCTGGGTCGCCTGTCCGGCCACGGACGGCGTGGCCCTGGTCGGCGATGCGGCGGGATCTCCGGACCCTTCATGGGGTTCGGGCCTGGCCATGTCGTTGCGGAGCGTGCGCATGTTGCGGGAGGAGCTGCTGGCCTCACGCGATCCCGGGGAAGCCGCCCGCCGCTACGCGGAACGCCAGGCGGAAGATTTTCGCAAGCTTCAGGCAGTCGAATCCTTCAATCGCCGCACCCTTTTCGCTCAGGGTGCGGAAGCGGACGCCTTCCGCGAAAAGGCCTTCGCCCGCTTCGCCGAAGGCACGGCGCCGGACATGATCGGGCTGGGCCTCGACAACCCGCCGGACCGCCTCGAGTTGTGATGTCGTTGAGTCCGGGCAAAATGCGGTAAAGATTGAAGCGATAGAGATAGAGTGAGTTGGATGAAGGCTGCGGCGGGAAGGCGGCAGGTTTGGAGAATGGAATGATGAACATGGGTATCGTCGGCGGCGCCGTTCTGGCTCTCGCCGTCGCCGTAACGGCATTTGACGCCCATGCGAAGGCGAAGCCGGAACAGGATTCGCTGCAGCAGGGCGCGGAGGATTACCGCACCTATTGCGCCTCCTGTCACGGCACGGACGGGCGCGGGCAGGGGCCGGTGGCGCCGTTCCTGGTGCGCAAGCCGCCCGACCTGACGACGCTCGCCGAGCGCAATGACGGCCAGTTCCCGGTCGACGAAGTGTATTTCATCATCGACGGCCGCGGCGAGGTGGCCGCCCACGGCACGCGGGAAATGCCGGTATGGGGCGAGCAGTTCGGCGGACCGGACGTGGCCGATGCCGGGACGCGCGAGCGCATCCTCGACATCATCGAATATCTGAAAACCCTGCAGCGCCAGATCCCGGCGAACCCCGTGCCGCGCTGACGGCTCACTCCCGGGGCGCAGGCGGCACGGGCTCGGTCAGCTCGTTGTCCGCAGCCGTGACGCGGATTTGGGTAACGCCTTCGGGCAGCGGATCGACCAGCCGCGACGCGCTGACGGAAGTGAGCACCTGGGCGGCCATGCCTTCGGGCGGCGCGCCCATCAGCCGGTAGGTGAGGGTGCCGTTCTCGATCTGCTCAGGCTCCAGGCTGATCTCCGTCCAGCCGGCGCTGCGGGCCGTGCCCTCCACCGTCAGGGTGAGGGCCGGCGGCGTTTTGGCCAGCCGTTCAATGGTGACCTTGTCCACCGTGTAAACGAGTTCCAATGCTGCTTCCTTTTCCGTGGTGGCCGCGTCTTGCGCCGCTTCGCCGCAGGCGCCGAGCGCCAGCGCGCCGAAGACGCCCGCGCCGAGGCGGGCAAACCGGTAAGCCATGGTCATCGGCCCTCTCCTTTTCTCGGGGCGGGGCCGAATGCGCCGCGCGCCCGTTTACCCCGCCCGCGCCGGACGCTAAAACGCCCGGGCTTGATGAGCGTAACAGAATTGGGAGAACACGATGGCCGGACCGTTGAACGGTGTCAAAGTGGTGGAGTTCGCAGGCATCGGCCCTGCACCCTTTTGCGGCATGCTGCTGTCGGATCTGGGCGCGGAGCTGATCCGCATCGACCGCAAGGGGGCGCAGGGCGGCTCCAAATACGACATCACCTCGCGCGGACGCCGGTCCATCGCCATTGACCTGAAGAACCCGGCCGGGCGCGAAGCCGTCCTCAGGCTGATCGAACAGGCCGACGCCCTGATCGAGGGCTTCCGCCCCGGCGTCATGGAGCGGCTGGGGCTGGGGCCCGACATCTGCCTGGAGCGCAACAAACGGCTGGTCTATGGCCGCATGACCGGCTGGGGGCAGGAGGGGCCGCTGGCCCACGCCGCGGGGCACGACATCAACTACATCGCGCTTACGGGCGCGCTGCACGCCATCGGCCGGCGCGGGCAGGGGCCCGTACCGCCGCTCAACCTGGTGGGCGATTTCGGCGGCGGCGCGCTCTACCTGGCGCTGGGCGTGACGGCGGGACTCTTCGAAGCCCAGCGCTCCGGCAAGGGGCAGGTGATCGACGCCGCCATGACCGACGGCTCGGCCTCCCTCATGGCGATGTTCTACGGCTTTATGGGGGCGGGGCTCATGGAGGACGAGCGCGGCGTCAACCTGCTCGGTTCCGGCGCCCACTTTTATGACGTATACGAATGTTCGGACGGCAAATATGTCGCCGTCGGTTCCATCGAGCCGCAGTTCTATGCCCTGCTGCTGGAAAAGGCGGGCATCGACGATCCCGAGTTTCAGGACCAGATGAACCGGGAAAAATGGCCGGAGCTGAAAACGAAACTCGCCGAGGTGTTCCTCACCAAGAAGCGCAAGGAGTGGGTGGAGATCATGGAGGGCACGGATGTGTGCTTCGCGCCCGTCCTCTCGCTTTCCGAGGCGCCGAAGCATGAGCACAACCGTGCGCGGCGCACGCTGACCGAACGCGACGGCGTGATGCAGCCGGGCGCCGCCCCGCGCTTCTCCCGCACACCCTCGCGCATCCAGGGCCCGCCGCCCGCCATCGGACAGCACACGGAGGAAATTCTGCGCGACTGGGGGCTGGAGGCGGAGATCGCGGCGCTGAGGGATGAGGGGGCGATTTGAGAGGCTTTGTTCGTAAAGTCAATCTCCGGCCGAATTCTCCCGAAGCCACGCAGCGAACATGTCTTCCGTCAGCTCGCCCGCCGCCAGGGCGAGAACGGCAGCCGTCGCGTCCGTTTCAGGGGCGGTGAACGCCAGGCCGTTCATTTCCAGAAACAGAACGCCCATCACGAAGCCCGTGCGCTTGTTTCCGTCCACAAAGGGATGATTACCGACGATGCCCGCTGTGTAGGCAGCGCCGAGGCCGCAGACGCCGGGATCGGCATAGGCCTCGGCCTGACGCGGCCGGGCCAGTGCCGATTGAAGAAGGCCGATATCCCGTATTCCCGGCGGCCCGCCATGTTCGGCCAGCACGGCGCCGTGGATGGCGAAGGCGTCCTCGAGGCCGAGCCAGACCCATTGGCTCATTTTGCCAGGGCGCGCAGCGTGTTCCGGTAGCGGCTCATGATGTCGCGCGCCTTGTCCATCCGAGCTTCGAATTCGGGGTCATAGGGTGTGAGCGTATATCCACCTTCCGCGCTTTCCGACAGATACAGGTGGTCCCCTTCTTCAACCTTCAGGCTGTAAGCGACATCCTTGGGCAAGGTGACGCTCAGGGAGTTGCCGACCTTGCGCACTTTCAGTTTTCCCATTTCCGCCTCCTGCCGTATACACATGTGTGTATACGCTAATCCCGGCCTGTGCGCAAGGGGCCGCCGCGAGGCTTCCCCTCACCCGCTCAGTGCCTTCGCCAGGATGGGCAGGCTGCGGTCCATGCGGTAGTCCACGCCGGAGTGGTCGTCCGGGAATTCCTCGTAGATATGGGGCACGCTCTCGCGTTTGAGGATGCGCTCCAGGCGGCGGGCGCCGTAGACCAGGTCGTACTGGTCCTTGGTCCCGCAGTCGATAAACAGCACTTTCAGTTTCTTCAGTCCCTCGGCCCGCGCCCCGGCCAGAGTGACCGGATCCCACGCCTGCCAGTTCCGCCAGCGCTCGGGGATCACCTCGCAGCTATGGGGGTCCACCGGCAGGCGCACGCCGTAGGGCGCGTTCGGCTCCGGGTCATAGGTAGCGCACATGGCGAGGTCCATCAGCACATGAATGTCGTCGCCCTTGTGCTTGTCCTTGCTGAAAAAATCGTCGAGCCAGGCCTTGATGCTGCCCTCGGCTTCCGCCAGCGCCCGCAGCGCACGGGGCATGTCCTTCAGATAGCACAGCTCGAATCCCATATCGCCCGAATGGCAGGCCGCGGCTGCCCAGAAGTCCGGATAGAGCAGGGCGTGGACGATCGCCCCGTAGCCGCCCGAGCTTTTGCCGAAGACGCCGCGCCGCCCGGCGCCGCCGCAGGCGAATTTTTCTTCCACAAGCGGCACCGCCTCGCGGATCAGAACGTCCGCCCAGGGCCCCATCGCCGCGCTGTTGATGTACTGGTTGCCGCCCAGCTTCGTGAAACAGTCGGGCATGGCGACCACGGCGGGCGGCATGGCTTCCGAAGCGATCAGGCGGTCCAGCCGCTCGGGCAGGTTCTCGCCGAAATTTTTCCAGTTCGAATGGCTCAGCCCGCTGCCCGTGAAGCCCACCAGGTCGACCAGCAGCGGCAGGCCGCGCCCGTCCGTCCCGTGCGGCACGTAAACGTCGATCGCCCGCACATGCGGATCGCCCAGCAGATTGCCCTGAAGCAGCGTGCTGTCGAGGGTCAGCCGGTGCACGGCTCCGGCGGGAGCCGAGAAATCTCGTCTCATGTCATCACCTTTCGCGGGACGGGACACGGGGGGCCGCGACGCGCGGCGCAGGGGGCGTTATATATGCCCATTGCCGAACCGCAAACCCGACGGAGGACAAACAGGTGAACGCGCTTCCCGGCACCAAGGCGCGCAGGCGCATCTATCTCATGCGGCACGGGCATGTGGATTATTTCCGCGACGCGCCGCGCATGGGCGGGGCGGATTTCGTGCGCCTCACGCCCCAGGGCCATGAAGAGGCGCAGGCCGCGGGCGAGGCGCTTTCCCACATCCCCTTCGACCGGGCGGTGATTTCCGGCCTGCCGCGCACAAGGCTGACGGCGGAGGAGGTGCTGGCGGTTCAGGAGGCCCCGGCTCCCGAACTGGAAGAGGAGCCGCGCCTTAAGGAGATCGGCGGCGGGCGCCCCCTGCGCCTCGACAGCCGGGCGGAGATGGCCGCCGCCATCGCGCAGGCGATGGACAGGGCGGCCGAC
>JBKHIN010000385.1:0-3236 GCA_046538635.1 Alphaproteobacteria bacterium | reverse complement strand
GCCGCCTTCCCGGTCCTCGAACTTGACCGGAATAACCTGTCCCGATTCGGTGTAATCGCCGAAGCCGGTGGAATCGGGCATACGGATGAATTCGTATTTGACCAGGGGCTCGGTGATTTCCAGCGGTTCGGGCACTACGGCGCGAAGCGCGGCAGGATCGGTCCGGTAGGTAATGACGAAAAATTCACGGTCGACAAAGCGGTAGGGCCCGGGCGGATAGGACGGATTGGTCAGCGGCATGGCGAAAGCACGTTCCCTCACCTCGTGAATTTTCATTCTCTCGTTCCTTCCTTCCGGCTGACACCCGGGACCTGGATGAACACGGAGCATTCCGGCGTCCGGTTTTGACCGGCGATTGAATCTGCACGGCCGCACATTCCCCTTCGACATCGTGCAATTTGATCGTCCCGTTCAGGCAAGGACATCGTGTAGCGGGCGCAT
Source organism: Alphaproteobacteria bacterium (assembly GCA_046538635.1). Classification (GTDB taxonomy): domain Bacteria; phylum Pseudomonadota; class Alphaproteobacteria; order JAJFIK01; family JAJFIK01; genus JBKHIN01. Next base: position 2,795 of record JBKHIN010000385.1, on the reverse strand, counting down.
AAAAATACTATTGCCGGAGTTTCGGCTCCATCTCGCACCATGCCGCCAAAGATAACCGCGCAGCGCCGCCTGCCGAATTGCGGCGGGCGCCCGGGGCTTGTCACAAGCCGCTCGTCCGTTCGCCGCAGCCGCTTGACGATGCGTTGACGGATCCCGGGGAATAGTCGCTCCTGCCATGTGGTCTACCGATCTGAATGCGCCGGCGGCCTTGCTTCCGTCCCTGTTGCTGGTCGCTTTTGTGATGTGCGTTGCGTTCTCGGTCGGTTATGCGGTCCGGCGAATGGGCATTTGCGGTTATGCCGCCGCCCGGCAGTCGGTTCTGTACCGCCGGCATTCGCGCCTGCTTGCGTTCTTCCTCGTTGCCTGCTGGGCCGGAGCAATCCTGCTTCCGGCAGCGTGGCTCGTTCCGCAGGCGGTCCACCTTTCCCCGGTCTATCCCGTCACACCGGCCGTCCTGCTGGGCGGCGCGGTTTTCGGGCTGGGCATCCTTGTCAATGGCGGCTGTGCGTTCGGAACGCTGACCTACCTGTCCGGCGGCGACACGAACTATCTCGGCACGGTTGCCGGCGCCTTCGCCGGGGCGCTGACCGCCTTGCTGCTTGGCGCGCGCACAGGGCAGATGAACGCTTCGCCGCTATCGGAGCCTGGCCCCGTGCCCGTTCTCATCTTCCTGACGTTCGCTGCCGTCGCGGCCTATGCTTACCGGCGAAGTCTGGGGCACCGCCGCCATGACTTCCCCCATCGCCGAATCCGGCGTCTCGGCGCCAGCACGGCGCTTGTCGTGATCGGCGTCGGCGGGGGCCTCCTCTATGCCGTTGCGGGGCAGTGGACCTATATGGCCATCCTCTCCGATCGCGCGGCCCAGCTCGTCATGCCAGAGGACCCGGGCGCCGGAATGACGGCCCTGGCCGGCGCCCTGGCAACCTTCGCCGGAGCGTTTTTCGCCGCCGTTCGCAGCGGCCGGTTCCGGCTGAGGCGTCTGCGAGTGAAATTAGCCCTGCAGAAATTCCTTGGCGGCGCCGCTATGGGCTTTGCGGCCGCCATTATTCCAGGCGGGAACGATGTCATGCTCGTGTACAATCTGCCCTCGGGCGCTGTGCACGGGATCGCGGCCTATGCCGCCATGATGATCGTCCTGTGGGGTCTTCTCGCAATCAAGGTTTGGTTCCAGCGGCGCTCACGGCCGTGACTGGAATTGGGGCGACGGCACGCCGCCTTCCTTCCTGCAGTACTGGCTCGGAACGTTGCAGTATGAGCGGCCAGGTTGTCGTCGGAGAACGGCGCGTCAGACCGGTCCGAGCGCGCCTGCCGCGATGGCGCCCGTGGTCGGGGCGAGGCTGCGAACCTCGATCCCATCCTACACTCTGGTGCGAACCCAATGGTTTGCCTTGGTCCATGTATTGCCGTAATCAAAGCTGTATTCCATGATCACTTCGTGTGAATCGTCCTTGATATTGTAGTAAGTCCGCCTCCAGATGATATCCTTGCCATTCGGCCAGGGCTTGGCACTGTTGGTGAAAATCATCCTGTCCTCCAGGATCTGCCCGTCAAACACATCGAAATTGCCTTCTGCATCCACAGAAGCAATGCGGTGCCTTTTCTCCAATCGATCGAAGAAACACCAGGTCTCGCCGAACCGGACGCTCTTATCTAGCGGTCCACTCCGGCCCCGATAAATGACTCCCTGAACGATCGGTTCCACAATATTGCTGAATTCGCGGACGCTGCGTATCTTGCCGTTCCGGTCGAAAAATTCGACTTTCGTTTTCCAGTCTCCCAGAAGGAAGTTGAACACCTGCAATTCCTCGGGGATCCTGGGCTCCATATCCTGCGCGCTGACGCAGCTGGAGGCGATCATCGCGGTGAACATCGTACCGGCTGCGACCGTTCTGAAGGCTGTTACGAACATGGCGCCTCTCTGCACTCACTCCTCGAGTCCACGGTACTCGACTCGCTTTCAAAATCTGAGTCCTTTCAACGGTTTGAGGGGCAGTTTTGGTGAGAGAAGGAGGGCGAGGAAGGCGATTAACTGATCGGGTTTTGCCGCAGCGAGGATTTTTCGCAAAGTCGCGAGGCCGAGGGCGAAGAGCGAGACGGCCCGCCGCCCATGCTTTTTGACGGGGATCGGTTTGAGACGGTTGGCGGCGGCGCCGGTCTTGACGGAGAGCGCGGTCGCCAGGGCGAGCAGGGCCGTCAGCGTGGAGAGCTTCTCGGGATTGGTCATGTGTGTGGCCTCCATATCGAAGCCCCTTGTCTTGAGATTGCCGAACAGGGTCTCGATGGTCCAGCGCTCGCGGTAGCGGGCCAGCGCGCGGCGCGGATTTCCCGGACAGGCGAGCGCCAAGAGTTCGCCGGTCTTAAGCCGCAGACAGACGATGCGCACGCGCGGGGCGGTTTCGCGCGCGCCCGCACCGAGGGTGCACCATCCCTTGAGGATCATCGCCGCGCTTAAGCCCTTTTGCGATGCGCTCGATGGGCCAGGTGGCGTAGCCGTCGCGGGCCACATGCTGGTTCTCGCGCAGACGCAGCACGAAGGGGATTTTTTCCCGCGCCAGATACGCCATCCACTCCTCGCCGATGAACTCGCGGTCCCCGGTGAGCGAAGCAATTTGCATGTCGGGAAAGACCGCACTCAGACGGTCGAGAAGGTTCGTGCGTTCCGACGTATGCGAATTGCCCGCCTTGGGCAGCAGCGTCCAGATCAATGGAATACCCACCCCGTTCCACATGACCGACAGCATCAGAATGTTGATGTGCGCCTTGCCGAACTCCCAGTTGGTGCGGTCCATCGCCAG
>JBKHIN010000384.1:0-3239 GCA_046538635.1 Alphaproteobacteria bacterium | reverse complement strand
TCAGAGGTCAGATATCAGATATCAGAACGCAGGTGTGAGTTCTCAGTGGAGAGGTGGAATCCCGCTGTTCTGACCTCCGACCTCTGACATCTGACATCGGAACGTCAACCCTCGAAGCTCGTCGTGGGGTTGCCCAGAATGGAGAGGAACTCCCGCCGGGTGAGCGGGTCGGTTCGGAAAGTGCCGAGCATGCTGCTGGTGACCATCGTCACGCCCGGCTTGTGCACGCCGCGCGTGGTCATGCACTGGTGCTGGGCCTCGATGACCACGGCCACGCCGTGGGGCTCCAGCACGGTCTGGATGGTGTTGGCGATCTGGGCGTTCATCTTCTCCTGCACCTGAAGGCGCTTGGCGTAGGTCTCCACCACGCGGGCCAGCTTGGAGATGCCCACCACCTTCCTGCGCGGCAGATAGCCCACATGAGCCTTGCCCAGAATGGGCGCCATGTGGTGCTCGCAGAAGGATTCGAAGCGAATGTCGCGCAGCAGGATCATCTCGTCATAGCCCTCCACCTCCTCGAAGGTGCGGGCGAGATACTGTTCCGGATCGTCCCGGTAGCCGCGGAACCATTCCTCATAGGCGCGCGCGACGCGGCCCGGCGTCTCGTGCAGGCCCTCGCGGCCGGGATCGTCGCCCGCCCAGCGGATGAGCGTGCGCACCGCCTCCTCCGCCTCGCTGCGGCTCGGGCGGCCGGGGCGGTCCGGACGCGAAACGTCTTCCCTGCTCTCACTTCTCGGCATGGTGGTGACCTTGCCCATGTCGTGGTTCCTGAGCCCGGATCATAACATTCGCTGAGGGAGAAGTGGTCGGAGCGCGGGGCAAGCGCAAGGTTCGGCGGCGGGATTGTGACGGCGGCGGCAGAAATCCGGAATTGCGGGAACTTTTGGGGCGGCGGGCCGTCCGCGGGGCGACCACCGCCCTCAATGCAGGCTGCGGCGCTGGTGGGGGCTGTCGAGGGAGAAGGTGGGAATCTGCGCCTCGAACATCTCGCCCGCCGCCGTCTGCATTTCATAGGTGCCCGCCATGATGCCCGAGGCGGTGGTCAGCGGCGTGCCGCTGGTGTACTCGAAGGTCTCGCCGGGGCGCAGCACGGGCTGTTCGCCCACGACGCCGGCGCCGCGCACTTCCTTTACCACCCCCCTGGCGTCGGTGATGTGCCAGTAGCGGTTGCGCAATTGCACGATGTCCGGGCCCGTATTTTCGATCCGCACCTTGTAGGCCCAGACATAATGGTTGTCGGACGGCTCGGACTGGGAGTCCAGATAGAAAGGCTCCACCGAGACGCGGATGCCCCGCGTCTCGGCGCTGTAGGCCGCAGCCGGTTTTCCGGTGTCCTTGCCCGCCAGCATGACCACCCTCTTTCCCAATGATCTTTTCAAGTGAACGGAATACGCATCTTCCACGCCATGCGAGACGGCCGCAACCCCGGTGTTGTTAACCATCCGGTCAGACGGCGGCAGACGACCTGCGCTCATTTCAGCAGGCGGACGGACTGACCCTGCCCTTCCATCAGCCTTGCGGCTCTTTTGTCGAAGGTCACGAAGGTATCCGCGCCAAGCCAAATCCCCTCGTGAGCGATGATGCCGTCGGCGAAATCGCCCCCCGCCTCGAGCAGGACCAGTCCGGCTTCCGCCGCGGGACGGTCCATCACGACGTTTTCACTGTTCATCAAGCGCCGTACCGTCTCCGCGATTTCAGCAGGAGATACCCGGTATCCCTGAGAAAGCACCCAGACCAGCTCGCACAGCACCGGCAGCGGCAGCGCCACCACCTCCGCCGTCTCCAGTTGCGCCTGGGCAGTTCTGCCCTGCCTCTCGTCGTCCCCGGTAATCGCCCGGACGAGGACGTTGGTGTCGGCCGTGATCTTCACCGCTTCCCGGCCCATCCGCGGGCGGCAATCTCATTCATTTCCTCAATCGAGAGGGACGGGGCCCTGTCCCTCTTCAGGAAATTGAAGACCTCGGAAATTTTCCCGGCCGGTTTCGCGGCCCTCACGCCGATCCGGCCGCCGGGAAGCTTGTCCACGGAAATTTTCTCGCCCGGACTGACCCCCAGATGCTTCAGGAGGTCCTTGCGCAATGTGATCTGTCCCTTGGCCGTAACGGTAAGCTCACCCATAACGTCGCCTCGTGCAGGTTGCCTTGTACCGAGGTAAGGCTCTTTTGCCTTACTGTCAAGGGGCTGTCAGACCGCGTTCAGCGCCCGGGCGAGATCTTCCTTCAGGTCTTCCACATCCTCCAGCCCGACGGAAAGCCGCAGCATGGCGCCGGTAATGCCCAGAATCTCCCGCTCCTCCGGCGGCACTTTCTGGTGGGTGGTGGTGGCGGGGTGGGTGATGAGCGACTTGGCGTCGCCCAGATTGTTGGAAATATCGACCAGCCGGAGCGCGTTGACGAAGCGAAATGCCGCCTCCTTGCCGCCGTCGAGGAAGAAGGTGACGATGCCGCCGCCGCTCTTCATCTGGCGCATGGCGAGGGCGTGCTGGGGATGGTCCTCCCGGCCCGGATAGAGGACGCGCGCCACCTTGCTTTGCGTGCTGAGGAAATCGGCGATTTCGGCGGCGGCGCGGGAACATCGTTCCATGCGCAGTTCCAGCGTCTCCAGCCCTTTGAGCATCACCCAGGCGTTGAAGGGGCTGAGGGCCGGGCCGGTGTGGCGCAGATACATTTGCAGGTGATCGTCCACGAAGGCCTGGTCGCTCAGGACCGCGCCGCCCAGGCAGCGCCCCTGGCCGTCGATATGCTTGGTGGCGGAATAGACGACGATGTCCGCGCCCAGTTCCATCGGCTTTTGCAGCACGGGCGTGGCGAAGACATTGTCCACGATCAGCCGCGCCCCCGCCTCATGCGCGATGGCCGCGACGGCTTCGAGATCGATGATCTCGAGTCCCGGATTGGAGGGCGTTTCGAGAAAGATCACCCTGGTTTCCGGACGGAGGGCCTTGCGGAAATTCTCCGGCTCGCGCCCGTCCACCAGCGTGCTTTCAATGCCGAAGCGCGGCAGGAAGTGTTCAACGATATGGCGGCAGGAGCCGAACAGGGCGCGGGCGGCCACGACATGGTCCCCGGCGTTCAGATGGCTGAGCATCGAAGCCGTCACCGCCGCCATGCCGGTTGCCGTGGCGCGGGCGGCCTGCGCGCCTTCGAGCAGGGCCATGCGCTCCTCGAACATGGAAACCGTGGGATTGCCGAAGCGCGAATAGATGAAGCCCTCGTCCTCGCCCTCGAAGCGCGCCTCGG
>JBKHIN010000383.1:0-3243 GCA_046538635.1 Alphaproteobacteria bacterium | reverse complement strand
AACGCACCGCCGTCGGTTACCCCTCCAACAGCCGCCGCAGGACGAAATGCAGGATGCCGCCATTGCGGTAATAGTCCATCTCATCCAGCGTATCGATGCGGGTGAGCAGCTTGATCTGTTCTGCATTGCCGCCCGGATAAGCGATCTTTGCCGTCACCGTGCCGCGGGGTTCGAGATTCGAAAGGCCGGTGATGGTCACCTGTTCCTCGCCGGTGAGGTTCAGCGTCTTGCGCGTGGCGCCGTCCGTGAACTGAAGGGGCAGCACGCCCATGCCCACGAGGTTGGAGCGGTGGATGCGCTCGAAGCTTTCGGCGATTACCGCGCGCACCCCCAGAAGGCGCGTGCCCTTGGCCGCCCAGTCCCTTGAGGAGCCGGTGCCGTATTCCTTGCCCGCGAACACCACCAGCGGCACACCCTCCTCCATGTAGCGCATGGCGGCATCGTAGATCGGCATCTCATCCCCGGACGGATGATGAATGGTCACGCCGCCCTCGGTGCCCGGCACCATTTCATTCTTGATGCGGATATTGGCGAAGGTGCCGCGCATCATCACTTCGTGATTGCCCCGGCGCGAGCCGTAGGAATTGAAATCGAGCACGTCCACGCCGTGGTCGATCAGATATCTGCCCGCCGGGCTGTCCTTCTTGATGGCGCCCGCCGGGCTGATGTGGTCGGTGGTGATGGAATCGCCGAACATGCCCAGCACCCGGGCGTTTTGAACGTCGCGCACCGGTTCCGGCTCCCGGCTCATCTCCTCGAAGAAGGGCGGCTGGCGCACATAGGTGGATTCGTCGACCCAGTTATAGGTGAGGCTCTTGGTGACCTTGATCTTGCGCCAGTGGGCGTCGCCCGTGAATACGTCGGCATAGCGGTCCTTGAACATGCGCGAGGAAATGCTGCGCCGGATCTTTTCGATTTCCTCCGAGTCCGGCCAGATATCGTGCAGGAAGACGGGCTCGTTGCTCCTGTCGAAGCCCAGCGGGTCGCGCGCCAGATCGACGTTCATGCTGCCCGCCAGCGCATAGGCCACCACCAGCGGCGGCGAGGCCAGATAGTTCGCCCGCACATGCGGATTGATGCGGCCCTCGAAATTGCGGTTGCCCGAGAGCACGCTGGCCACGGCCAGATCGGCCTTCTGCACGGCCTCGGCGATGGCCTCGGGCAGCGGGCCCGAATTGCCGATACAGGTCGTGCAGCCATAACCCACAAGATTGAAGCCCAGGGCGTCCAGGTCCTTCTGCAGGCCCGAGCGTTCCAGATAGTCGGTGACCACCTGGCTGCCCGGCGCCAGCGAGGTCTTCACCCAGGGCTTCACGTAGAGGCCCTTTTCGCGCGCCTTGCGGGCGAGCAGCCCGGCCCCGATCATCACCGCCGGGTTGGAGGTGTTCGTACACGACGTAATGGCGGCGATCACCACGTCGCCGTGGCCGAGGGAAAAATTCTCGCCCTCCACAGTGACGCGCTGGTCGGCTTCGCTGCCCTTGCCGTATTCGTCCTCCAGCGTCTGGCGGAAACTGTCCGCGGCCGTCTTCAGCGCCACCCGGTCCTGCGGGCGCTTGGGCCCGGCGAGGGACGGCTCCACGTCACCGAGATCCAGCTCCAGCGTGTCCGTGAACTGCGGGTCGGGCGTGCGCGAGGTACGGAACAGGCCCTGCTTCCTGGCGTAGGTTTCCACCAGGTCGATGCGCGAGGGCTTGCGCCCCGTCGCCTTCAGATATTCGAGCGTGCGCTTGTCCACGGGGAAGAAGGCGCAGGTAGCGCCGAACTCCGGCGACATGTTGGAAATGGTCGCCCGGTCCTCCAGCCCCAGATGGTCGAGGCCGGTGCCGTAAAATTCCACGAACTTGCCCACCACGCCCTTCCTGCGCAGCATTTCGGTGATGGTCAGCACCAGGTCGGTGGCGGTGACGCCTTCCTTCAGCCTGCCGGTGAGGCGGAAGCCCAGCACTTCGGGAATGAGCATGGAAATGGGCTGGCCCAGCATGGCCGCTTCGGCCTCGATGCCGCCCACGCCCCAGCCCAGGACCGAAAGCGCGTTGATCATGGTGGTGTGGCTGTCGGTGCCCACCAGCGTGTCGGGATAGGCGACCTCTCCCGTGCCGTTGCCGGTCTTTTCCTTCGAGGTCCAGACGGTCTGGCCCAGATATTCCAGGTTCACCTGATGGCAGATGCCGGTACCCGGCGGCACGACGCGGAAACTGTCGAACGCATCCTGCCCCCAGCGCAAAAATTCATAGCGTTCGCCATTGCGCTCATATTCCCGTTTCACGTTCGCCTTGAAGGCGCCGGGATTGCCGAACATGTCCACCATCACCGAGTGGTCGATGATCAGATCCACCGGCACCAGCGGGTTGATGCGGCGCGGATCGCCGTCGAGGCCGGTCATGGCGTCGCGCATGGCGGCCAGGTCCACCACGGCGGGCACGCCCGTAAAGTCCTGCATGAGCACGCGCGCCGGGCGAAAGGCGATTTCCCGGTCGGAGGAGCGCCGCTCGAGCCACTGGCCCACGGCCTTGATGTCGTCGGCGGTGACCGAGCGGCCGTCCTCGTGACGCAGCAGGTTCTCCAGCAGAACCTTCAGCGAAAAGGGCAGTCCGGACACGTCGCCCAGACCGTTCTCTTCGGCGTGAGGGATGCTGAACCAGGTATAGGATTTTGCGCCCACACTCAGCTTGCGGCGGGCGGAGAAGCTGTCGGGATGGCTGGATGTGCTCACGGGCTCGGTCCCTTGATCGAGAAGCGTAACGACCCTTATGCGTTTCGCATCGATAACGCACAAAGGCCCCGGGGAGTTCGGCTGGCTGGCGGATCGGCATTCGGACCTGTATGGGAGGCGCCGCCGCCCGCGCTGCGGAAATTACCCGAGTTTGCGGCTCATGCAAACGGGGCCGCCCCGAGATCCCGCGCCCCGGCTCCGGTTTGCTATAGTAGGCACACATGGAGGACACATGAACGCTACCCCCCAGCGCGCCGTCACGGTAGAGCGCGACGGCCCGGTCACGACGATCATTCTTTCCCGCCCCGAGGTGCGCAACGCCGTGGACGGCCCCACCGCCGACGCGCTGGCCGCCGCCTTCGCCGATTTCGAGCGCGACGACAACGCCGCCGCCGCCGTTCTCCATGGCGCGGGCGGCGTGTTCTGCGCGGGCGCGGACCTCAAGGCCATTGCCGCGGGAAGGGGCAACCGCGTCGAGGAGCCGCACACGGGCGAGGATTTTCACCACCTCGCCGCCAATGCGCCCA
>JBKHIN010000017.1:0-16454 GCA_046538635.1 Alphaproteobacteria bacterium | reverse complement strand
CCAGGTGGGGCAGGTCCTTGCCGGTTTCCTCCAGGTATTGCAGCAGCATCAGCCAGACCGTGGGCACGGCGGCCGTCGTGTCCACCCGCTCCGCGTCCAGAAGTTCGTAAATGGCTTCGCCGTCCATGCGGCCGCCCGGGAGCACCAGCTTGGCTCCGGCCGCCGGTGCGGCGAAGGTGATCGCCCAGGCATTGGCATGGAACATGGGAACCACGGGCAGCATCACGTTGCGCGCGCCCATCGCCAGCGCGTCGCCGGAATTGGCGACCAGGGCATGGATCACGTTGGAGCGGTGGCTGTAGACCACGCCCTTCGGGTTGCCGGTGGTGCCGGAGGTGTAGCACATGCCGGCGGCCGTGTTTTCGTCGAACTCCGGCCATTTGAAATCATCCGACTGCGCGCCCATCCAGTCTTCATAGCAAAGAACGCCCGGCAGCTTGGTGTCGGGCATGTGCGCGGAATCGGTGAGGAATACGAAATTCCGTACCCGGCTTATCTGGTCGGCGATCTTCTCCAGGATGGGCGCGAAGGGCGGGTCCACGAGAAGGACGTCGTCCTCGGCGTGATTGATGATATAGGCGATCTGGTCGGGGAACAGGCGCGGATTGATGGTGTGGCACACGGCGCCCATGCCCATGATCCCGTACCAGGCTTCCAGATGCCGGTAGGTGTTGAAGGCCAGCGTGCCCACCCGGTCGCCCAGTTTCACGCCGGAATCCGTCAGCGCATTGGCCACCTTGCGCGCCCGCGAGTGCAGATCGGCATAGGTGTAGCGGTGAATGGGCCCTTCGAGCGTGCGGGTGACGATTTCGCGTTCGCCGTGGTTGCGCGCCGCATGATCGATAATCCGATGCACCAGCAGCGGCCAGTCCTGCATCAAGCCCTGCATGGGCCTACCTCCCCGTCTTACGGAACCGTTAAGGGGAATCTAGCCGCCGTCCTTCGGCGCGTCCACCGCCGCTGCGCTCACTCTGGAAACGGCTCGCCGCACATTATGGCCCTCGGGTTCCGGGTGGATGACAACTTCCGCCCCGGGAAAGGCGGCGCGAATCGTGTCCTCGACCTCGTCCGTAACGTCATGGACCTGGGCGAGGGTCATGTGCGGGGGAAACTCCAGATTGGCCTGAATGAAGCGCTGCACGCCGGAAATGCGCGTGCGCAGATCGAACACGCCAACCACCTCGGGATGGGCGTTGAGCACGGCTTCCACCCGCGCCCGCTCCTCGTCGGGAAATTCGCGGTCCATGAGCTGATCGTAGGAGCGGCGCAAGATGCGCCAGGCCTGGGCGGCGATAAACAGCGCGATGAACACGCCGAAAACCGGGTCGGCCAGCGGCAGCCCGCCGAAGGAGGACAGCCCCAGCGCGACGATCACGCCCAGATTCATGAGGAGATCGCCCTGGTAGTGGATCGAGTCCGCCTCGATGGCGACCGATCGCGTCCGTCCGATCACGTGACGCTGATAGGCGACCAGCGCGAGGCTCGCCACGATGGACAGCACGATCACCGCAATGCCCACGCCGCCCGCCGTAACCGGCTCCGGGTCGATGAATTTGAGGAAGGATTCGCGCAACAGAAACAGTGCGGAGATGACGATTACCGCCGACTGCGCCAGGCCCGCGAGCGGCTCCGCCTTGCCGTGTCCGAAGCGGTGTTCGGCATCGGGCGGTTCGAGCGCATGACGCACGGCAATGAGGTTGACCGTCGAGGCGACCGCGTCGAGCAGCGAATCCACGAGGGAGGCGAGCATGGCCACGGAGCCCGTCGCGATCCATGCCGCCCCCTTGACCAGAATCAGAGATCCGGACACGGCGACCGCGGCGACGGTCGCCCGCCGCATCAGGCGCGCCTCGGGCAGGTTTTCCGGCGGAACCGCCTTGTCTGCGCTCACGGATAGAGCCTTTCGGACCGCCAGAGAGCATCCGGGCCGTCCCGGCGGAAGATCCGACGGTCATGGAGCCGGAAGGGCCGGTCCTGCCAGAATTCGATTTCCACCGGAGTCAGCCGGAACCCGGACCAGTGCGGCGGGCGCGGCACGTCCCGGCCTTCGTAGCGGCGGGCGATTTCCGCAAGCCTGGCCTCGAATTCGGCACGGCTGGCGAGCGGGCGCGACTGCTCGGAAGCCCAGGCGCCGATTTGGCTGTCGCGCGGGCGGGAGGCGAAATAGGAGTCGGCTTCCGCATCGTTCACCAGGGTCACCGGCCCGCGAAAGCGGACCTGGCGGCGCACACTCTTCCAGTGAAAGCAGGCGGCCGCCCGGGGGGTTGCAAGCAGTTCCCGGCCCTTGGTGCTCTCCAGATTGGTGTAGAAGACCAGCGTCCCGTCCTCGTGCCCCTTCAGCAGCAATATCCGCGCATTGGGCAAGCCGTCGCGGCCGATGGTCGCCAGGGTCATGGCATTGGCGTCAGCGGGCTCCGATTCCTGCGCTTCCCGGTACCAGGCGCCGAAAAGCGCGAAGGGATCGGGCTCGGTGAACATCTTGCCGGAAGCGGCGTCGGGGTCGGTCATGCGCGAGTGCCTGCGGGATGCTGGATTGGCCGTTGGCAAGCTGTGTACGGATGCCGGGCCGCCTCCGCAAGACCGCAGGGTGACGCGGTCAGTGCATCCGCTCGCCCGGCTTCAGTCCCTGGCCCCGCTCCGTTATGGTAGCGCGCATGAGCACGAGCCGGACCCTGATTCCCTTTCTGCTGCTGGCCCTCTCGGGACTGAGCGCCTGCGCGATGTCGCGAACGGACCCGCAGGCGTTTCAGGCGGGCGTGGCCGCCTATGACGCAGGAGACTACGGCCGGGCGTACGACATCTGGGCGCCGCTGGCCGAAAGCGGCGACCTGGCCGCCCAGCGCAACGTGGCGCATCTGAAACGGCGCGGCATGGGCGTGGAGCAGGATCTGGAAGCCGCTCGCGATCTGTATGAGGAGGCGGCGGAACGGGGGCTGGTCAGCGCCCAGGTCAATCTGGGTTTCCTTTATCTCGAGGGGAAGGGCACGGAGCGCGACGTGCGCAAGGCCGTGCGCTGGTTCCAGCGGGCGGCGCGCGCCGGCAGCGCGGAAGCCCAGCATCAGCTTGCCCGCATGCTGGAGGAAGGCGACGGGCTGAAACGCGATTGGGAAAAGGCCGTCATCTACTACGCCGCGGCGGCCGGACAGGGCCATCAGCCTTCCCGGCATCGCCTCGCGCGCATAAAGGTCATCGCCGAAAACATCCAGACACTGACGCCCCTGGTCCGGCCCAATACCGGCGAAAGCACGAACGGAGCCGGGCCGCTCTACGGCGGCACGCGGGAGCTTCCGGCGCTGACGAATTAGGCTCTGCCCCCAGGGCGGCCCGGCGGCGCAGGCCGGCCCCCGGCAAAACGGGACCGGCCCGCCCTGGATCAGGCAGCCGCGGGAAGGATGTTCTGGTTCACGCGGAACAGATTGTCCGGATCGTATTTCCGTTTGACCTCGGCAAGCCGGTTGTAGTTGGGCCCGTAGGTGGCCTGCATCCGGCCTTCGGCCTCATCGTCCATCATGAAGTTCACATAGCCGCCGCCCGGGTTGTAGGCGTGTACGGCCTCCCAATAGGCGCGCCCCCAGGACTTCAGCTCCGACGCCTTTGCGGGGTCGGGGTCGATCCCGGCAATGACCATGGACCAGGTCGCGTCGCGGCAGCTCCAGGCCGTCTCCTCCGGCGCCACGCGATGGACGGCGCCGTCAATGGGATAGAGGTGCATCAGCGAAAGTTCGCTGGGCGATTTCGACGCGTGCTCGATATGGGCGTCGATTGCCGCGTCGGGCAGTTCCTTCACGAAATCGCCCTTCCAGTACCATTGCAGACCCTTGGGCAGCAGCGGATCGAACAGCGTCTGGAGGGCCGGGAACGGCATTTCCCCCATCCCGTCCATAAGGGGCTCGGGCAGGGACTCCCGCAGCGGCCGCATGGCGGCCTCTCCTTCGGAGGCCGGCCCGTCGAAACAGGTCACCAGCGCGCAGATGCGCCGGCCCCAGATCTCCTGCGGGAACGGTTCGGTGGAAGGAACCGTCTTCAGACCCAGGAACGGCGACAGCCGCTCCGGCGCGTCAGGCAGGAACTCGCGATAAGCCTGCATGATCTGCCGCGCGTCCTTGATGTCCCAGAAAATCGGGCCGCCGTAGACGGTCGAAACGGGATGCGCCCGGAACAGGAAACTCGTGACCACGCCGAAATTGCCGCCGCCGCCGCGCAGGGCCCAGAACAGGTCGGCATTTTCCTCTTCGCTCGCCGTCACCAGGCGGCCGTCCGCCAGCACGACATCGGCTTCGAGAAGATTGTCGATGGTCAGCCCGTGGGCGCGGCTCAGATAGCCATGTCCGCCGCCCAGCGTCAGGCCGGCGACGCCCGTGGTGGAAACGATTCCCGCGGGCACCGCTAGCCCGAAGGCGTGGGCGGCGTGATCGACGTCGCCCTGCGTACAGCCCGCTTCGGCCCGGACCGTACGCCTGTCCGGATCGACCCGGATGCCCTTGAGGCGTGAAAGGTCGATCATCAGCCCGTCGTTGCAGGAGCCCAGACCGGGCCCGTTGTGCCCGCCGCCGCGAATGGCGGTCAGAAGGCCATGGTCCCGGCCGAAGTTGACGGCGGCGATGACATCGCTCACATCGGCGCACTGCGCGATCAGGGCCGGGCGCTTGTCGATCATGGCGTTGTAAAGCTGCCGGACCGACTCGTATTCGCTGTCCGAGGGGCGCAGCAGATCGCCGCGAAAGGTCTCGGAGAGTCCTTGGAATGCGTTCATTTCAAGCATGTGTTCTTCCCTTGCCTGCCTGGAGTTACGTGAATTATGGATCAGCCCGTCGGCAGACCCTATGATCGCCCTGCGCCGATCCTTGTCTGTTCGTCTGCCGGATTGCCCGGCCGACCGCCAGGCTTGCTCGATCGTCCCGGCGGGGCGTGTTCCGGGAGAACATGAATGGATGTCTTATCAGATGTATTGCAGGCGGTGCGGTTAAAGGGGGCTGTCTATTTCGACGTCCGGGCGCGCGCGCCCTGGGTCGCGGAGACCCCGGCCGTCTCCCGCATTTGCGCCGAAGTCATGCCCGAGTTCGAGCGGGTGGTCGCCTTTCACATCATGCTCGACGGCTGGTGCTGGGCCCAGCTTGCCGACGAGTCGGAGCCGCCCGTGCGCATGGAGGCGGGAGACGCCGTGATCTTCGCTGCGGGCGAAAGCCACTTCATGACGACAGAACGCGGCATGCGCGCGGAGCCGGACATGAGTCTCTATTACCGGCCGAAGGACCGTCCCCTGCCCTTTATCCTGAACGAGCTTGGCGGCAGCGGCGCGCCGGCGCGCTTCGTGTGCGGCTATCTGGGCTGTGACGCGCGTCCCTTCAATCCGATGCTGGACGCCCTGCCCCGTCTCATGCACGTGCGCGCGGCGAGCGCCGGGGGACAGCTCACGCATGACCTGCTCAGGGTCGCATTGCAGGAGACGGAGGCGCCGCGTCCGGGCGGGGAAACCATCCTCTCCAAGCTGAGCGAACTCATGTTCCTGCAAGCCGTGCGGCAGCATATCGAGGCCTTGCCCGCGGAGGCGAAGGGCTGGCTGTCGGGACTTCGCGACCGTCATGTGGGAACGGCGCTGCGCCTGATGCATGCCCGTCCCGCCGAACCGTGGACCCTCGACGCGCTGGCCCGGGAGGCCGGACTGTCACGCTCGTCCTTCGCCGAGCGTTTCACCGAATTGATGGGCGAACCGGTCATGCACTATCTGGGCAAATGGCGTTTGCAGGTCGCCGCCCAGCTCCTGGAGCAGAAAGGCATGAGCATCGCGCAGGCGGCCGCGGAAGTCGGCTATGAGTCCGAGGCGGCCTTCAACCGGGCGTTCAAGAAGCGGGTAGGCGTGCCGCCGGGAGCGTGGCGGCGCGCACGCATGCGCGGCCTGCACGCCTCCACCTGAGACCAGTTCTGTAACTGATCAGCATGCAGAGCACGTCCCTGATTACCCGCCAGGCATCAGCCGGGTGACATAGGGAAACTGCTTTTTGATCTTTTCCTCGGTCAGCGGCATCTGGACGAATTTGTTTTTCTTCCAGAGGTCGACCTGATCCAGATAGGTGGAGGAATTGATCCAGCCGTCCTGCCCGCCCGCCAGCACGAAATAGTTCGCATCCGGATCGGAGAGATCCGAGATATGCCGCGCCTGGGAGCCGTATTCCGCCTCGTGCACGCGGGTCGTCGGGATATGCGCGGTCTTGAGCAGGGTTTCCGATGAGCCGGGTCCGGGCAGATCGGCGAAGCGGAAGCGCTCGCCGAAGACCGGCACATAGGCCATGGGATGATTGAGCCGCAGGCGGTGAATTTCTCCCCAGGTGTCGTGCACCGCCAGGACTTCCACCGTTTCCTGCGTTGCGGTGTCCGCCAGCGCGCGCAGGGTGGCGTCATTGACCTCCGCCATGGCGTCATCGACCAGACGGCGCATGGCGCCCGCTTCCACCATATCCTCCAGTTCGTCCTCGCGGCCCGTGACCTCGGCCAGCCCCGGCGCGATGGCGTTGAAGAAAACTTCCACCGCCAGAGCGCCCTTTGAGCCCGGCCGGTAATTTCCGTCCCAGGATTTCATGGCCGCCCAGGCCTCGGCCGCTTCACCCTCCGGCGCGAATGAGTTTCCGCGCTCCAGCCGCGAAACGAGCCGTTCCTTGATGTCATGGGCGCGGTCCGAATAGACGTCGAGCTGGATTTCCTGAAGGTCGGGGATGCCGATCGTGCCGTTTCCGGAAAGCAGCTCGTTCAGCCGCAGGATCCGGTCGGGCAGCGCGAAGAAGAAGCCCACGGGCACGCCGCCGTCATAGGGCTTGTTGTTGGCCGACGCCAGGAAGCCGCGCGCGGGATTGTACGCATACGGAAGTTCCAGGGACTTGACGAGGTTCGACCAGGTCCGGTCATGGGCCGCGGGAGAGATGACCAGATCGGACGGCAGGTCTTCCTTCCGGCGGGGCACCTGCGTCGCAATCAAGTGGCCGATATTGCCGTCGGCATCCGCGTACATCATGTTCTGCGCGGGCAGCAGAAAATCATCGAAAGCCCCGCGAAATTCCTCGAAATTGCTCGAGCGGTGGACATCGAGAAATGTGGTGACTTCGTCGGAGGGCAGATGCCCCACCCAGCTGAGGGCGAATTCCTCTCCATCGGACAGGCCGAAGGATTCGCGCACGAAATCCACATCGGTAATCACCGGGCCATAGCGGGTGTGGCGATTCTCGCCGTGGCTGTCGAACCAGAAGCGCACCTGGATATCATGCTCTTCCTCCGTGAAGGCATCTTCCGGCAGAGCGCTCACGTCCACCAGATCGCTGGAGGCGGCATAGAGATTGGTGCCGCCCCAGGCGACGCGCGCATTGCGCCCCATCGCGAAGACGGGCACGGCGGTGGGCATGAAGCCCACCACATGCTGGGTCGGCGTTTTCAGGCCGGCGATCATCCACAGATTGGGCAAATAGAACCCCAGATGCGGATCGGAAGCGATCATGGCCGCGCCGCTTTCCGTGCGTTCGCCGCTCACCACGTAGGAATTGGACCCCGCGCGCTTGACCCCGGTGAGCAGGCTCACGAACTGGCGCCCCTCGGGCGAGAGGCCGGCATGTTCGGAAGAAGCGGAATCGCTGCGGAAGCTGACCGGGCTTTCCACCCCGTCCTCCAGCGCCTGGGCCCAGATTTCCGGCCAGTCATCGCGGTTGCGCTTGGAGAGCAGCGTCGCGTAATGAGCCCAGTTGAAATCGATCGAACCCAGCCGCCCGATCGCCAGAACATCGGCGGCCGTCCATTTCTCCCGCTCGATGTTCATCAACCAGAATTCGAACGGCGCGTCTTCCAGCGACGCCTGATAATCGTTCAACCCGTCCACGAAGCGCTGCAGCCATTCCCGGCTTTCCGGCGGCATCATTTCCAGGGACTCTTTCGCGGAACGGTGCATGCCGATAGCCCGCAAGGTCTGGTCGAGCCCCCGGAAGGTGGGCCCGAACATCTGCGACATGCGGCCCTGGGCGACACGGCGGCCCATGGCCAGTTGCGACAGCCTCAGATGGGCCTGGACGAGCCCCAGGGCATAGGCCGCGTCGCCATCGGTCCGGGCGATCACATAGGGGATCTGGTTTTCGTTCCAGCGGATCTCGACCGGCTTTTCGACGCGCAGATTCTCGGTCGGGAACATGGCAAGCCGTTCTTCGACCGTAGTCGGTTCCGGAAACGGCGCCAGCAAAGCGCACCCCGTCAGCGCGACCACGAAGAGCCCCGCCGCCCCCAATCGGACACTGCCGCCCGCCAGCTTCATGATGCCGTACATCCGCTCCATTTACCCTTGAATTTGCCGGTTTCCGCCGGACAGGCCCGGCTTCCCGCCTCCGGGCTTTATAATGTCAAGAAATTGCCAGATCAAAAAGCACGTCCCGGGTGGCAATTCCGCCTTCCTGCGAATCCGCACCGACTATGGACGATGCCGAGTTTGCGGGCTAGGTTCCGCGCG
This sequence comes from Alphaproteobacteria bacterium, assembly GCA_046538635.1. Lineage (GTDB taxonomy): Bacteria > Pseudomonadota > Alphaproteobacteria > JAJFIK01 > JAJFIK01 > JBKHIN01. The sequence goes on along the minus strand of JBKHIN010000017.1, from coordinate 7,978 downwards.
CCGGCGGGGCCTTCGGATTCCGGAACGGCGCGCGGGCGGACCGATCCGGCCGGACCCGCGTTCCCATACCGGCCCCGCGCCGCTTCCAGACTGAACCGCCTGCAACGTCCGGCGTGCGCCTCGCCGGAAGCGGGCGTACGCAACGGAGTATCGAGCAATGAAGATCAACGGGAACGAAATCCGGCCCGGCAATGTCATTCAGCACAATGGCGGCCTGTGGGTGGCCGTCAAGGCCCAGGCCGTCAAGCCCGGCAAGGGCGGCGCCTTCAACCAGGTGGAACTGAAGAACCTCATCGACGGCACGAAGCTGAACGAGCGCTTCCGGGCCTCCCAGACGGTGGAGCGTGTGCGCCTGGAGCAGAAGAAGCACCAGTTCCTCTACGAGAACGGCGACATGCTCACCTTCATGGACCTGGACAGCTATGAGCAGATCGAGCTGCACAAGGAATTCGTGGGCGACCGCGCCGCCTTTCTCAAGGACGGCATGGAGGTCACCGTGGAATTCCACGAGGACCGGCCGCTGGGCATTTCCCTGCCCGACCAGGTCGCGCTCGAGATCGCCGAGACCGAGCCCACGGTGAAGGGCCAGACGGCGGCCTCGTCCTACAAGCCCGCCGTGCTCGAAAACGGGCTGCGCATCATGGTGCCGCCCTTCATCGATACCGGCGAGAGAGTCGTTGTCGATACCAATGAAGTGACCTATCTGCGCCGGGCCGACTGACCGCCGCTTTTCCGGAAGAGACCGAATGTCCAGCGCCACCGCACTGATGAACGTCATGATGTCCGCCGCCCGCAAGGCGGCACGCGGGCTCAAGCGCGATTTCGGCGAGGTGGAGCAGCTCCAGGTCTCGCGCAAGGGGCCGGCCGACTTCGTGACCGCCGCCGATCTGCGCGCCGAGCGCATCCTGCGCGAGGAACTGAGCCGGGCGCGGCCGGGTTACGGTTTCCTGATGGAGGAGACGGGCGAGATCACCGGCACCGACCGCACCCACCGCTGGCTGGTGGACCCGCTGGACGGCACGCTGAACTTCATGCACGGCCTGCCCCATTTCGCCATCTCCATCGCGCTGGAGCGGGACGGCCAGCTCGTGGCGGGACTGATCTACGATCCGGTGAAGGAGGAAACGTTCACGGCGGAAAAGGGCCGCGGCGCCTTCATGAACGACCGCCGGATCCGCGTTTCCGCCCGCCGGGACCTGACCACCTGCCTGCTGGCGACCGGCATTCCCTTTCCGGGCCGGGCGGAACATGCCCGCTTTCTCATGGAGCTGGAGACCGCCATGTCCTCGGCCGCAGGCGTCCGCCGGTTCGGCGCCGCGGCCCTCGACCTCGCCTATGTGGCGGCCGGACGCTATGACGGCTTCTGGGAGCGGGGACTGAGCCCCTGGGATATCGCTGCCGGCATCGTGCTGATACGGGAGGCCGGGGGCTTCGTTCAGGACCTCGACGGCGGCGGCTCCATGCTCACCAGCGGCTCGATTCTCGCCGGCAACCTGTCCCTCCAGCCGGCGCTCACCGGGCTGATTCGCAAGTCCGGCATGGCCAAAAAAGCGCCTTAAACTTCTCGCAGCCTGCGGCCTCCGGACAACGCGTTCCCCCGATCATCCTGAAAACACGGGAAAAATCCCGGGATCGGGGACCGTGAACAGGCCATGCCGGCAAAGGTCTTGCATTGACTGTTGCGTTAGGGCATGCGTCCCGGGTGGGAGGTTGCATCGCGGAATGGGTGGCCGTGGTGGTTGCAAATTCGGTGGACAAGCGTCCCGTGCCGGGGCGTTCCAAACGAACTGCTGGAATTGGACACATGGGTAAGACCCGCAAGGGCTTCCGGATGAAATCGGCCGGTTTCGGGTTCGCGGCCGCAAGTGCGTTGATTTTCGGTCAGGCCGGCGCCGCGCACGCGCCGATGACACACTCCGTTCCCGCACCCGCCCTCGCCGCCGGAGCCGCGGCGGTAACCCCGCAATCGACGGCCGGGGACGCGACGGAATACTCGGCCGCACCCTTCAGGAAACTCAAGATCGAGATCCCGTCCGCGGAACTGCGGCTGACGCCTGCGCTGAAGGAGATCTCCTATCCCGGGCTGGCATGGGGCCCGCTCACCTTTCCCGACGGCGCGCTGAAGTTTCCCGGCCATACGAAGCCGGCGTTTTCCAAAACGCCGGAACCGGAGGTTCTGGAGGTCGGGCACAGCGTGTCCGTCCCGAGCGCCATTCATGCCGCCGTGCGGCCCGGCGGCCTTTCGGGGACAGATCACGGCGCCCCGGCGGACGCCGCTTCCTGGAGGAACGGCGGCCTGCCCCTCGTTTCCTCCGCTCACGCCGCGGCCGCCGGCAAGGAGGGCGTGGGCGGCCCGCTGAATCGCATGCCCATCCACGGACACATCCTGTTCGAGGACAAGCAGGATGCCCTGACCAGCGCCGCGCAGGCCCAGCTTGACCGGCTTGTGAAAACGCTGCGGGCAAACCATGCCGCCCTCGAAATTGTCGCCTATGGCGGGGCACGGAACGGCAAATCGGGCGCCGGACTGAGGCTGGCATTGCGCCGGGGTATGGCGGTGCGCACCTATCTCATTTCCCGGGGCATCGACCAGACGCGGATCTCCGTGCGGCCCCGGGGCGGCGTGCGCGACGGAGGGCCGGAAGCGCGGGCCGACGTCTTCTACGCCTCCTATTGATGCCGTGAAGAAGGTGCTGCCGGCGGCACGGTTTCAGCTTTGGGGATCGGCCGGCAGTGCTTATACTCTGCCTCTTTTTTGAACAGGAGACGTTCAACCCGGCGGCACGGCCGGCGCCGGGGTGAGTTGGGTTCTCCGGGGGAAAACGATGCCGGAAAGTCGAATGAACGAGTCGGCGCTCGGCGGCCTCGCCATGACCGAGCCGCGGATTTACCTGTGGCGCATGCTGCTCTGTCTGGTGCTGGTGGCGCCGCTGGTGCTGCTGCTGTCGGGCACGCTTCAGGACGCGTTCCTGGCCAACGCGGCCATCAACACGCTGATTCTGGGCGCGCTGTTCATCGGCATTCTTTACACGTTTCACCGGGTGCTGCTGCTCTATCCCGAAGTCCGCTGGGTCAACACCTTCCGGCTGGGCGAGCCCGGCTTCGACGTGCCCCGGCGCACGGCCCTGCTGGCCCCGATGGCGGCGCTGCTGCGCGAGCGCAACGGGCCGGTGAGCCTGCCCACCTCCGCCATGCGCGCGATCATGGATTCCATCGGCGCGCGGCTGGACGAGACCCGCGACATCTCCCGCTACATGATCGGCCTGCTGATTTTCCTGGGCCTCCTCGGCACCTTCTGGGGCCTGCTTCAGACCGTGGGCGCCGTGGGGGAAACCATCAGCACGCTGCCGGCGCCTTCCGGTTCGGCGGACACCATGTTCGAGGAATTGCGCACGGGTCTCGAGGCGCCGCTGTCGGGCATGGGCACGGCCTTTTCGTCCTCGCTGTTCGGCCTCGCCGGCTCCCTGTTGCTGGGTTTTCTCGACCTTCAGGCGGCGCAGGCCCAGAACCGGTTCTACAACGACCTGGAGGAATGGCTGTCCACCGTGACCACGCTCAATGACGGCGGGCGCTCGCTGTTCGACGAACTGGAGCCGGAGGACGCGGAGGGTTTTGCGGCGGCATTCCAGCGCACCGCCCGCAGTCTGGACAATCTGCGCCGGACCGTCTCGCGCAACGAGCGGGCGCGTAACAAGATCGACCAGAAATTCGACGAGCTGAGCGAGCGCATCTCGGGGCTGGTGACAGCGCTGGAGAATGGCGCGGGCGGCGCGCCGAACGGCGGCATGGTTTCCAACGCCCCCCCGGAGGAAACCGCGGCGCAGATGGAGCGGCTCAGCCTCCGGCTTACGGAAGTGGCCGAACGGCTGGGCGCGCTCACCGACTCGATGGAGGGCGAACGGCAGCAGCTTGCCCAGAGCGCGGAAACCCAGCGCCGGATCGCCGAGACGCTCGACCGCACACAGGGGAACGGCATGGACGATGCCGCCCTCGTCCATCTGCGCAATCTCGACGACAGCGCGAAGGCGCTTCTCGACCGCGCCAGCGAAAACCAGCAGGAGCTGGTGCACCAATTGCGCTCCGAAATCCACGTCATGGCCAAGACCATCGCCGCCCTGATCGTGGAGGGCCGCAGGGGCGGGCCGCTCCCGGACAAGCCGGTGGAAGCGGGCTCCGGCTATTCGTTCGCATCCGGGACCGGTGACACGGGCACGGGGACGCCGAACACATGATCGGGCGGTTCTCACGCGGGCGCGCGCCTGCCGCCGATTACTGGCCGGGGTTCGTGGATGCGCTGGCCAGCTTGCTGCTGGTGCTGATTTTCCTGCTGTCGTTCTTTTTCCTCTCTCATGTCTTTCTGAGCGAAGCGCTCAGCGGGCGGACGGATGCGCTGGCGCGGCTGGAGGCAAAGGTGGCCGACCTGACCGCGCAGCTCGACCTGGAACAGGCGGAAAAGGCGGAACTGACGCAAAAGCTCAGCACCCTGCGCGCGACGCTGGGCGCGGCGGAAACGGCGGAAGGCGGACTGAGCGAGGCGGAAAAGAGCGCGGACGCCGAAACGTTGCGCGATGCGCTGCGCACCGAACGCAAGCTCAGCGCCGCGGCGCGCGACGAGGTGGAGCTGCTCAACCAGCAGCTCGCGGAACTGCGCAAGCAGATTTTCAGCCTTCAGGATGCGCTCGAGGCCTCCGAGGCGCGCGACCGGGAAGCCCAGGCCAAGATCGTGGACCTGGGCAAGCGCCTGAATGCGGCGCTGGCGCAGAAGGTGCAGGAACTGGCGCGCTACCGCTCGGAATTCTTCGGGCGGCTGCGCACCGTGCTCGACAAGCGCAGCGACATCGAGGTGGTGGGCGACCGTTTCGTGTTTCAGTCGGAGGTGCTGTTCGACTCCGGTTCGGCCGAAATCAACCCGGACGGGCGGCGGGAGCTGAAGAAGCTTGCGGGCGCGCTGAAGGAAATCGACGCGCAGATCCCCGACGACATCAGCTGGGTGCTTCGCGTGGACGGACATTCCGACAAGCAAAAAATCAGCACCAGGAAATTTCCCTCCAACTGGCACCTGTCGAGCGCCCGCGCCATCGCCGTGGTGCGTTTTCTCGTCAGCCAGGGCATCCCGGCCGAGCGCCTGGCGGCCACCGGCTTCGGCGAACACCAGCCGCTGGACCAAAGCGAATCACCGGCCGCCTACCGGCGCAACCGCCGCATCGAGCTGAAGCTTACGGAGCGGTGAGGCGCGTTCCCCCGATTGACGCCGGCTGACAATTGCTCGTGATCTCTCAAGCGTGCAACGGACGAACGGCGGCATACGTTCTATAATGCTACAATTGCGTGCCTACGGCCGGTTAACCGTTCGGATGCACAACCTTCATGCGAGCACGGAGGAGGATCATGGCAGAAGACCAGGTATCCGCCGCACAGAACAGGCCGCAAATCCGCCGCATCGGCCCGCGCGATCTGGGCCGGGCGCTGGGGCGCGGCTGGAACGACTTTCAGGAGAAGCCGACTCATGCAGCCGTCATCGGCATCGTCTACCCGGTGCTCGGCCTGTTGCTGTTCTGGTGGATTCTGGACAACGAACTGCTGCCGCTGGTTTTTCCGCTCGTTTCGGGATTCGCCCTGCTGGGCCCGTTCGCCGCCCTGATTTTCTATGAAATCAGCCGGCGGATGGAAGAGGGAAAACCGAACGGCTGGGAGGCCCTCTCGAGCGCCTTCCGGTCCGCCGCGCTCGGCCCGATCGCCGCCCTCGCCCTCATTCTGGCGGGGCTTTTCATTGTCTGGATCTGGACAGCCAACGTCATCTACGAAACCATCATGCCGAGGGACCCGGAATCGGTGGGCGATTTCATGGACCTCGTTTTCGGCACGCCGGAAGGCACGCGGCTGATCGTCGTCGGCTGCCTGGCGGGCGCCGTCTTCGCGGCAGTCGCGTTCATCATCAGCGTGGTGTCATTTCCCCTCCTGCTCGACCGCCATGTGAGCACCCTTACCGCCATCGGAACGTCCGTGCGCGCCGTCACCACAAATCCCGTATCGATGATGCTCTGGGGGCTGATCGTGGTGACGTTGCTGGTGCTGGGCGCGATCCCCCTGCTCGTGGGTCTGTCCGTGGCCGTGCCGGTTCTGGGTCATGCCACCTGGCATCTTTACCGCGCCGTCGTCGAAAGTTGACAAGTCAAGAGCCCGAGGCCGGCTACCCTCCGGAGCCGCCGCCGGCATCCGCCCGGAACCGATCGACAAGCGTGCGCAGGCCGCGGTCAATGGCCTGCCAGTATTTGAGATAGGGACGCTTGAAGCGGTAGCTCATGGCGAGCCCGTTATCGAGCACGGTCTCCCGCCAGCAATTGGGGCTGGGCACCATGCCGCTGCGGCGGCTGCAGCGGAAGACGACGGCGTCTCCGTTAGGGTCCTTGCCGATGAACAGATCCTCTCCGGCGAACGGAGAGTCGTCGGAGAACTGGTGGCGGGTGAGCCCGCTGGGTCCCTCCCCGCCCCCGCCTTCGACGACATGGGACATGTAAATCGCATCCGGGCGCTCCGCCTCGCTCAAGGGCGGCGCCGTCCCCCGTAACTCGAAGAAAACCACCGGCGAGTCCGGGGCATTGCTGAAGAAAACGTTCCGCTTTCCGTTCGTATAAGGCGTGAATTCGGGCAAGGCGACATAGAGCGAAACGCTTTGCAGCGTGCCGCCCTCCCGGTCCTCGGGAAACTGGGTGTAATTCGCGGGAATGCGCAGGGGCTGGCCGCCGATGACCATATCGACCGGTTGCGTCGACGCCGTCCCCTCGGGCCGGCTGCCGGTCAGGTCCTTAGGCCCGAGCAGCATGAACAGAACAATCGCCGACGCGACCACCACCGCCGCGCCCACCAGCACGGGATAGACCCAGGCGGGACGCTCCGTTACTTCCTCCCGGAAAGCGTGGTGCGCGGGCCCGCGCGGGGAGCGGCGCACCCGCGGGCGGCGCGGCGGGCGGCGCTCTTCCCGGTCATAGGTCGCCGTCATGGAGCGGCGCAAATCGTAACTGCCGGACATGTTCGAGCCTTACCCCGTCTCCCGTCTCCAGCCGACCGTGCGTCAGGCGCGGATGCGGCCGATTTCTTCCCTGATCGCCCGGATGCGGTTTTGATCCGAGGGATGGGTAGAGGCGAACTCGGGCCGGGATCCCTTGGATCGCGCAGCCATCTTCTCCCAGAAGGCCACCGCCTGGTCCAGATCGTAACCGGCCTTCGCCATGTAGCCCATGCCGATCCTGTCCGCCTCGTATTCGTGCCGGCGCGAATAGGGCAGGATGACTCCGAAGGTAACACCGGCGCCCAGGACGGCGGATATCTCCCTGGCGAACTGGACGTCATTCGAGGCCAGCACCACGTCGGTGACCTGAAGGGCGGAGTTCGACGCCAGTTGCTGGCTGTAGCGCTCCGCGGAATGGCGGCCGGCCAGATGGGCGAATTCATGGCCCATCACGGTCGCCACCTGATCGTCGTTGGCCATCAGCTCCAGAATGCCGCGATAGAAGCCCACCTTGCCGCCCGGCAGCACGAAGGCGTTGACGGCGTCGCTGTCGAACACCGTGAACTCCCAGTCCCGGCGGGGCAAACCCGAGGCGGCGGCGATGCGCTGCCCCACCCGGCGGACCCGGGCATTGAGTTCGGGATCGCGGGAAATCTTCTCCTTCTCCCGGATCTGCTTCCAGCTTGCGGCGGAAAGCTGGGCAAGCTGGGCGTCGTCGACCAGCAGAAGCTGCTTGCGGCCCAGCGCCGTGTTTTGCGCGCAGCCCCCCGTAAAGGCAACGACCGAACCCGCGGCCAGTCCCGCCACCAGGCGGCGCCGGTCCATGACGATGGGCATGGATCCCCTCCTTGCTGATCGTGTCCCGCCCGGAGTTTGTGCCGATCCGGCCCCGGATACAAGCGGGAGTGCGTTTTTCAATGCGCCGTCCAGCCGCCGTCCACGGGCAGCGCCGCGCCGGTAATGGGCCGG
>JBKHIN010000101.1:0-8592 GCA_046538635.1 Alphaproteobacteria bacterium | reverse complement strand
AATGGCGCGTATTCCTCGGCGCTCAGACGCGTCAGCAGGTAGTGGTTGACCCAAAGCAGGATCCCGATACTGATCAAATGACTCAGTACGGAGGTCAGCGCATTGACCGCAACCAGGCCGCGATCGATCTGCACATGCGCCGTTGACGTCCCCCGCCGCGCATCGGTCGCCATAATGCCGGAATCCTTTCGCTGACAGAAGCCGCTTGATCAACGTCGTACTGGACACCGGCGGCCGGTTTCTCAAACAGCCGGAAGGAGCTTCCGAAGCACATCCGCCCGCCGGGGCCAGGGCGAACCCGGCGCCAGGCAATCAGCAGGGAAACATCCGAAGCAGGACCTCGTCCGCGTCGCGACGGCTATTTTTCCAGGCACATCGTCCATTCGTTCACGGTGCGGCAACCAAGATCTGGAATGAGTCGCCCTGCGCACCCGAACGGGCGCGAGCGACTCTGTCCTGCTTCAACTGTTCATGACACGGACTCTCCGCGCCGTTTTGCGCCTCAATACTGCATGTGCGAAACCCTATGCGGATCCTCTTGCCTTGGGGTTACCCCGGATGCCTTTTCTCACTCTCCTCAGTACGGGCCTCAGGCCGTTCATACCCTCCGGGCCGCGAAGCGTGCTGGCAGGCGCGCTCGTCAAATGGGCGCCGGGAACGGTGCGCGAACTGTTGCGGCAGAGGCGGCTCTCCTTCTGGCACAAAACCTCCCGGTCGCCGCATGAGCAGACGATATGGGCGTATGCGGATCGTCATAGTATTGAACCCGGTCAGGGTTTCAGGCTGATGATGTCGGCCGGTCCGGGCGTGAATACGGTGACCGGACGTGTGGAAATTTTCCGTATCGGCGACTACGGGAAGACGGACCGGCGCCGGGTATGGCGCAGCGGCTGCCTCGAGGTTGCGGAACACGGACTGACAAATACGGCGGCGGCGCTGGGTCCGGCCTGGCCTGCCGCGCTGTCGGTCGAGGAAACCGCGTCCTGGCAGACCGGGTATCATTCCGTGGACTTTGTGGAGCCCGAAGGGCGCCGCCACCGGGACATCGCCTTTCTGGTCGTCACCGCTCCCGAACCGCGGGCGGACGTTCTGATCAAGATCGCCACCGCCACCTATCAGGCCTACAACAAGTGGGGCGGGCATAATCTTTATCTGTACGAAACGCCGGGCGCCGTGAGCGGCCATCCGCTCGGTGTGTTCGAAAGAGACGTCCCGGCCAACCGCGGCGATATGGTCAGTTTCGACCGGCCGACACCGTCCGAATTCTGGGACTGGGAATATTACCTCGTTCTCTGGCTGGAGCGCGTGGCGCGGGAGGAGGGCTTTTCGCTCGCCTATGCGACGAATTTCGATCTCACGCGCGAACCTGCCTTCACTTCGAACTGCAGGCTGTTGATCTCCGCCGGTCACGACGAATATTGGTCCAAGGAGGAATTCGACCGCGCCCATGACCGCATTTTCCACCAGGGCGGCAACACGCTGTTTCTGGGCGCGAACACGGCTTACTGGCAGGTGCGCTATGCGGACGTCAATTCCCCGCCGGGCAACGAGGGGCAGCCCCGGGGGCGGCAGCTGATCTGTTTCAAGTCCATGGCCGATCCCGTCTGCCATCGCGCCGAACTCAATCCGGAACTGCACGCCACCGCCCGCTTCCGGGACAATGCCCGCCGCCCGGAAACCATGCTGACGGGGGTCGGCTATCAGAGCAATCTTCCCTTCAGATACTGCGAAAACCTGCACCATCCCTACCGTGTCGCAAACACCGCCTTTCCCTTCTTCGAGGGAACGGGATACCGGCAGGGCGAGATTGCCGGCGAAATCATCGGGCACGAATGGGACAACCGCGATCCGGAGGCGGAATATGCCTGCCCCGGCGAGGCGCGGGTGGAAGGCGCGACGCGGCTCTGGCGTGAAGGCAGCTCGCATATCGAGCCCATTCCCGCCGAACGGATCAAGACCGTCTTCAGCGGCGAGACGATGGACTCGGCGGGCCGCAAGGGATTGGCCGAAGCCGTTTACTTCGAGTCCGACGCAGGCGCAAAAGTTTTCAGTTCGGGAACGAACCGATGGACATGGGGACTGTGCAAGGCCCCCTATACGAACGAAAAATTCCGTCGGCTGAACCGGAATCTCATCCTCCATTTTCTGCGTAGCGATGGCTGACCCCGCGGCCCGGCACAGGAACGCCATGTCAAGCCGCGCCCTCATCCGTGCCGTAACGCCGAAGCCGCAAAGATCACCCTGTCCGCCGCCGGACGCACAATCAGTCCCCAGGGATGCAGAAGGCGGTGCAGATGGGGGCGCACCCACCGATAGACGGCCGGCGCTTTCATGTGCAGGCGCACGAGCCATGGCTCCAACAGGCTTACCCGCGGGTCTGCGCCGCATTCCGCCCGGACCCGGCTCAGCACTTCCTGCGCCCTTTCCGGTTCGCCCTCGTCAAGAAGGGCGTGAACCAGCTCGTAATAGCGGCGGTACTGGGCGCGCTCGAACGGCTTCGCTCTTTCGTCCCCCAGATGCCTGATAAACAGGTCCGCATGTTCAATCTGCAGGCGGATGGCCACCGATTTTCCCGGTGTGTTCGCGCACCAGATATTGGTGTGATGAATCCGGTGCGTGCCCATGACCCTGGGCAGATAGGCGATGTCCCCCTGCTCCGCCAGCAGCACCTGTATGGCCCAGTCGCCGAAATGCACATATTCGAACCAGGACGGCAGGGACGGCAGCGCACTGCGCCGGTAGACCATGGACAGCGGCATCATGTTGACCCAACTGGCGAGGTCCTTGAGGCGGTAGACCGGTTTGCGTCCGGTCGGACGGATCACCTGCGAAATGACAATGCCGCCCCGTTCCCGGTTCACGGCATGGCAGCACAGGGTAAATCGCGGATCGGATTCCAGTTTCGCCACCTGCAGGCGCAGCTTGTCCGGCGAGGTCCAGTAATCATCTCCGTCAAGCAATGCGACATACTCTCCCCGGCAGCGCGCGAGCGTGTTGCGGAAGTTCCGGTTCGAACCCAGATTGCGCTCATAATTGCTCAGGCGGATGAATCCCGGATATTTCTCCGCATATTTCAGGATAACGCCGCGCGTGCCGTCCGGCGAGCAATCCTCCCCGATCACCATTTCCACGGGAAAGTCCGTGTCCTGCATCAACACACCCTCGATGGCGTCGCCGATGAAAGCCTCGTGCCCGTAGGTCGTGGTCGCGACGCTGACCTTCGGAGCGCCGCCGGCCAGACCCCGCATGAACCGGTCCGCTAGTTTCATTGAACAATTTCCCTGACGCCGGTCTCCCCGTATTCCGCCCGTTTAAGCGCGCCCACCGGCACGTTGTGCCGGCGGATTTCCTCCGCCCGTTCGGCGCAGAATTCGATCAGCGCGCAGACTGCCCTTATGCCCTCCCGATCGATACCGGTTCCCGTCGGCAGCGACATGACCCGCCCGCACAGGGCTTCCGTGTGCGGCAGCAAACGGCCCGCCTTGGGGAAACAGGAACGGTAGGGCTCCATCCGGTGGCAGCCGGGATAGAAATAGCGCCGCGCCAACACATTCTCCGCATGCAGCAGAACCAGCAGTTCATCCCGCGACAGGCCCAGTCCCGCCTCATCCACCTCGAGGACAATGTACTGGTAATTGTGCCGTTCCCCGCCCGGATATTCGATCAGGCTGATTCCCGGAACCTCAAGGTACTCTCTGTAGGTTTTGTAATTGTACAGATTTATTGAGATGAAATCCTCTATCTCATCGAGACCGGCCAGCCCCATGGCGGCGGAAATCTCGTTCATTTTGCCATTGGTCCCGATGTGGACGACACGGTCATAATCGGTGAAGCCGAAATTCTTCATCAGGCGGATACGGCGCGCGAGATCGCCGTCGTTCGTCGCGACTGCGCCGCCTTCCAGCGTGTTGAAAAATTTGGTCGCATGGAAACTGAAAATCTCGGCCCGTCCGAAGCCGCCGATCCAGCGGCCCTGATGCGTGCAGTGCAGGGCATGGGCGGCATCGAACATCAATTGCAGCCCGTAACGGTCCGCAATGTCCTCGAGCGCCGGCACATCGCAGGCGCGCCCCCACACATGCACGCCGATGATGCCGGAGGTCCGGGGGGTGATCAGTTCTCTGGCGCGCGCCGGATCGAGATTATGGGTTTGGGGGTCCACGTCGCAAAAAACCGGCGTGATTTCCTGCCACTGAAGGGCATGGGCGGTGGCGACAAAGGTAAAGGAGGGCACAATGACCTCGCCGCTCAACCCGGCCGCGCGAATGGCGATCTCCAAAGCGGCGGTGCCGTTGCAGACGCAAATCACGTCCTCCACTCCCAGCATGCAGGCGAGGCGCTCTTCCAGTTCGCGTACATTGGGTCCGGCATTGCTCAGCCAGCGGCGTTCCAGAACGCCCCCGAAACGGCGCAGGATATTCTCCCGATTGCCGATATTGGGACGGCCCACATGGACCTGGCGGTCAAAAAGAGGTTCGCCGCCAAATAACGCCAAGTCGCGGACGGATCGTTTCGGCTGTCCAATCGTCGGGACCGTCATTCCGCTGCTCATCGAGGTCGCTCTCCAATTGGCGCGCCGGAACATGGGGGCCGAAAGCGGTTTCCCGGAACTCCGGTGCCGCACGGGCGGGATCACAGGCAATGAATGCGATGATGCGTGAGCGGAGAAGAAAGTTCCCCTTCCCTTCGTTACCTGCCCGCACCGGCCGTCAAGTGCAATCGGCAATGCGCCGTACACGGTATCCCCGGGTTTCTCTCCGGGAACCCGATGCACTATTCGGCAGAATGTTTAGGCGTCCGTTAAGAACTCGTTTCAAATGATGTCCCCGGTGTTTACGGCTGCAGACCTTCCGGGTTCGCGCTTTTCGTTCTGTACACGGTTCCCATTGCAAAATGGTTTTGAATGACTGCCGGGACCGATATTCGGGCCTCCGGCGGAATGATCGCAGGAAGCCGCATTGTCCGTGACCCGCCGGGCCGGGCCGGACTGAAAAGGACCACACCATGACGGACGGCACGGCTCAGGGCTCAACGCCCCTGATCAGCGTCATCATGCCCACCTGGAACCGCGCCCACACGCTGCCTCGCGCCATTCGCAGCGTGCTGGCCCAGAGCTGGGAGCATCTGGAGCTGATCATCGCCGATGACGGGTCTACGGACGGCACCAGGGAACTCGTCGAACGCATTCCCGATCCGCGTCTGAAATATTTCCGCCATCAAACCAATCGTGGCGCCGCTGCGGCACGCAATCTGGGCCTGGCGCATGCACGCGGGGAATACATTGCCTTTCAGGACAGCGACGACGAATGGCTGCTGGACAAGCTCACCATGCAAATGGACACGCTACGGTCGCGCGCAGGCGAATTCGGGGCCACATTCTGCGGCAAGCTGCTCTATGGCCGCGATCCGGGCGGCCGTTTCGGCGAAGGGCTGGCCGCCTACCGTCCTGACAACCTTCGCGCCGTTCGATCCGGCCGGATTACTTCGCAACTCCTCGAGGGAAATCTGATCAGCCCTCAGACTTTGCTGGCCCAGGCGCAGGCCGTGCGGGAGACAGGATCGTTCGATGAACGCCTGCCCAGTAACGAGGACTGGGAGTTCATGCTTCGTTTGTCCATGAAGACACGTGTGCTCTTCACGAACAGGCCGGTCGTCGTCGCTTATATCTCCGGCGACAGCATCTCGCGGAACCGGCATGCCCATGCACGCGCCTTCATGACAATCACGAAAAAGCACCAGGCCCTGTTTCGCGAACAGCCCCGGCTGTACGCACAGAAACTGTTTACCACGGCGCGCTATCTGCATCAGCTCGGCCGTTACAGGTCGGCGCAGAAATTCCTTCTGCGGGCACTGGAGGTCCATCCGGGATCGGTGCGAAGCTGGCTGCGCCTTCTTCAGGCCCGGCTGGCCGCGATCGCGGCCCCATGGCGGAAACGGACGAAACCGGGAACTGTCCCCTCACTTCCCCCGGTTCGGTCGCGATCTGCCGGCAGGCGGCGCGGCCGTGCCGGCCGTCTCATTGCATTCGCCTTTTCCCGCAACGAACCGGAACGACATGTCCAACGTGCAGACTCTCGGTGAGGAAGCCGTACGAAAGCCGTCCCTGCACGAACAGGGACGCCGGATAAAGCGGCGGCTTACGGACTATATTCCGTACCTGCTCATTCTGTCGCTCCTCATCCCCTACCGCATTGAGGTGGGTCCCCTGCTGTTGTCCCCGAACCGCATCTTTCTCCTGCTGGTCCTGATCCCCTGTCTCTTCACGATCATGTCGGGAGGGCTTGGGCGTCTGCGCACCGTGGATGTCCTGATATTCGCCCATGTCATCTGGATGACGGTGGCGTATTTCATTGCGCATGGATTTGCGGACGGCGCCGAGCCCGTGGGCATTCGTGTCGTCGAGGTGATGGGCAGCTATCTGGTCGCGCGGCTCTATATCCGGTCCGCCGAGGCGTTCCGCAATATCGTGAAAATGCTTTTCATCAGCGTGGTCATCATGCTGCCTCTGCTCCTGGCGGAGGCGGTGACGGGCGATCATTATCTCAACCGCCTGTTCGCCCTGGCCGGCCCGGCAATGACGCCCCATTTCATGGAGCCACGCCTGGGGCTGGACCGCGCCTTCGGCGTGTTCGTTCATCCCATTCTGCTGGGCGTCTATTGCATCAGCGTGTTCAGCCTCACCTACTATGTCCTCGGCTACGGCTCGCGCCGGATCACGGCGCTTTTCCGCACCGGGCTGGTGGGCGTGGGCATGGCGTGCTCGCTGTCGGCGGGCCCGCTGCTGGCCGGTGTGATCCAGTCCCTGCTCATCGCCTGGGATCGCCTGACACGGACGATACAGAACCGCTGGCTGGTTCTTTCCGGCTCGTCCGTCTTCATATGGGTTCTGATCGACATTCTCTCCAACCGGACGCCCTTTCACGTGATCGTCGATTATCTGACCTTCAATACGGGCAGCGCCTATAACCGCATCCTGATCTGGCATTTCGGCAGCGCCGAGGTCGCGCGCCATCCCATATTCGGCATCGGTCTGAGCGAGTGGGAGCGCCCCTACTGGATGAGCGGCAGCATGGACAATTTCTGGCTGGTCCTGGCCGTGCAGGGCGGCGTGCCCGCGTTGCTGTTTTTCGCAGGCGCCGTGCTGGCCCTTTGTATTTCCGTGGGCCGGCTGCGCCTCACTGACCCGCGGCTGATTTCCTGCCGGCGGGGCTGGATGATCACGATCGTGGGTCTCGCGCTCGCAGGGGCCACCGTGCACTACTACAAAACTATCTTCTGCTTGCTGATGTTCATTATCGGCAGCATCGTCTGGATGCTCGACGCGCGCCAGCGTGTTGCCGCCAGGACCCCGGTGCGCCCGTCCGCCGCGAGGCGAGCCGCCCCCGGAACCATTCAACTGGGCTGAAGCGCGGCGGTCCCGGCCTGTGCGCAAAACGGCTCTGCTGCCGCTCAATGAAGGAATGATGACCATCATGGATTCGAGGACCGTGAACCGCTTTCGCCGGGCGAGGGGCAGGATTTTGCGCCGGCAGATTGACACGCTCCGCTCCCGGAAAGGCCGCGATCTGCACATTCTGGACGTGGGCGGGCGTCCCGGTTACTGGGAGAATATCGGGGTGGACGGCATTGCGCGCATCGTCCTGCTCAATGTCAGCGCCGCCGAAGTGGAACGGAAGAGAAAGTTCGATTTGTTCGAGAACCGGATCGGAGATGCCCGCGACCTGCGCAACTTCGACGACGGCTCCTTCGATCTCGTCCATTCCAACTCCGTGATCGAACATGTGGGCCTGTGGGACGACATGTGCCGGATGGCGGCGGAATGCATGCGTGTGGGCGCGGCCGGCTGGGTTCAGACGCCCGCCTGGGAATTCCCCGTCGAACCGCATTACCGTCTGCCCGCCGTGCACTGGCTGGCCCAGCCCGCCCGGCGCGCCGCCCTCCGCCTGTCGAAAACCTACGGCAAGCTGGCCATACGGGACCGGCGGCGGCATGTGGACCGCATCAACCTTCTGTCCGGGGATGAAGTCCGGGCGCTGTTCCCCGGCGCCCGCATCTGGGTGGAGCGTTTTCTTCTGCTGCCCAAGAGCTATGTGGCGCGCTGGTAGCGCGGCGGCGCCCCGGGCTTCGTGCGGTCCGCCCGCACCGGGCATTTCGCCCCCAGGCAGGCGCGCAGGATGACGCGCGCCTTGTCTCTCTGCCCGTTCAGCAGCCTGCGCACAATCTGCGCCAGACTGACCAGATAGATCAGCGGCAGCAAATGGGGATAGAATTTGCGGGTGAAGAGCAGCTTGCTGCGCGCCAGCCAGAATTCCGAGAAAGCGCTGCGGCCGCCGTGCTGCGAACTCGATCCGATGGACCCGCCCTCCTTGTGGTAGACCATCGCCTTTGGGGCATAGACGGGCGGGAACCGCGTTCCGGCGCGTACGGACCAGTCGATCTCCTCGAAATAGAGGAAATAGCGCTCGTCCATGAGGCCGATGGTTTCAAGAAAGTTCCGGGAAAGGAACATGCACGCGCCGATGACGAAATCCGTCCGGCGTTCCACGGTCTCCCGGCTTACGGGGCGGGACACGGGTTCCTCGGCATAAAGGC
>JBKHIN010000382.1:0-3251 GCA_046538635.1 Alphaproteobacteria bacterium | reverse complement strand
GTGCACATCCGCCCGGCCCTCGCCGGGTCTGATCCGGTCGGGCCTCGAAATCGCCCTGCGGCCCTCGGCGGCGCTGCGCCGGGGCCGGATCAGGACCATGCGCCGCCGCCGGACGCGCCGGTTCGACTTCGGGCGCGGGCCGGAACCCTGCTACGGGCTGGGCTGGGGCGAGCTTGACGCCATCCACCGCGCCACGGGCGTGCGCAATGCGGATTTCTTCGTCCGTGCCCGGCCGGATCTCCTCCGGCTCCTGCGCCTGCCGCCTCTGATTGCAGCCTGCCGCCGGTTGCCGCCGTTGCGCGAAAAGTTCGATGCTTTCGCGGCCGCGCAGGAGCGTCCGCCGCCCGGCGGGCAGGGCCGCAGCCGTCTCATCGGCTTTGCCTATGACCCGTCGGGACAGCGCGCGGCCACTCGCCTCCATCTGCCCGATCCCTACACGGTGACGGCGGAACTGGCGGCGGCGGCGCTGGCCCGGGCCGTAGAGGGGCCGCACCCGCCGGGCCTGCACACCGCCGGGACGTTCCTGGGAACGGATGTACCGGCCGCGCTTCCCGGCCTTCATGTGGACTGGGAGGAACTGGAACTGAGCGCGCCGGGTGAGGTAAAGCTGCGGATCCGGCGGCACAGGCGGCGGCGCCCCGGCTTTTTCTTCCCGCATGCGGTCCGCCGCCCGGAACGGGCAGGACCGCCGGAAGACAGCGCCCCGGCGAAGGCAACCGCCGTGCCGCTGCGCAGCGCCGGGCCGCCGGAAGAAGACGGGCAGGAAATGCCGAACGGCCCGAACGGGCCCGAAGAAGGGGCCGGACCGGAAGACACTCCGGCGCCGGCGGAGGGCATTCACGCCCCGGCCGTCCCGCAAGGTGCCCGGCGCACGGGCTAGCTGCGAGCCTTCAACAGGGCGTTCATCCGATCCCGGCCAGGGGCGGGACGGCTTTACGTCCCGCTTTCGTCCGGCTCCCGCCCCCGCCGCCAGTCCGTGCCGCCGAACACCGGATTGGACGATCCGGGGATCTTGCAGATGCCGCTGGCGCGCAGGAGCGGGCCCTGTTCGCCCATCAGATAGCCGTTGGCGAAGCCGGTCCGGCGCGTGGTGTGGACGAAATCCACCCGGCTTTCCAGCCACTCGCCCGCGCGCGCCGGGGCCAGAAAGTCATAAGCCAGGTTGATGGAGGGCGGAAACCCGTCCGCCCCGCCGGCCGCATGAATCGCCATGCCGATGGCCATGTCCATCACGGTCATCATCATGCCGCCGTGGCAGATGCCGATGGGATTGCAGTGGCGGGCCTCCACACGGAAGCCGATGGACCGCCGTTCGGGATGCACGAAGAGGGGGCCCACCAGCCCGGCAAAACCCATGTTTTCCGGAAACGGCACGAAACCTTCCGGCAACCCGCCGGCGCTCTCGTCCATGATGGTTACCTCCCGCGGTGTTGCTTGTGCTTGGGCCGTTGCGGCCTTTCGCCTATCATGCACGCCATGTCTGTTCTGAGAACCGCCCTGTTGATCTGCGCCCTGGCGCTCGCCCTTCCCGCGGCCGCGCAAGAGACGGCGCCGCCCGCACCGGAGGAACAACTCCCGCCCGGCGACCTTTACGAGGCGCTGGCGGCGGCGGAGTCGCCTGTCGAGGCCCGCATCATAGAGCAGGGCATCTATGCCGAATGGGCGCATACGGAAAGCCCCAGCGTGGGCCTGATCGCGGAGCAGGCCGGCGCCCTGCTGGGAGAGGGCGATCTCAAACGCAGCCGGGAGAAACTGACCGCGCTCACCGAGGTGGCGCCGGACTTCGCCGAAGGCTGGCGGCTGCGGGCGGTCATCCATCGCAAGCAGGGCGATTTCCCCGCCGCCGTGTCGGACCTGCGGCGCGTGCTGGAAATCGAACCCCGGCATTTTCTCGCCCTCGTCCTGCTGGCCTCGATCTTCGAGGACATGGAACAATACAAGCCGGCGCTGAAGGCCTGGGAAGCCGCGCTGGAAATCAACCCGCATCTGGAAGGGGGCGCGCAGACGGTCCGCCGGCTGACGGACAAGGTGAAGGGCCGGGGGATCTGAACGTCCGGAAAACAGGACGCGGCGATGGCCGCGGGCTCCCCCGGACACAAGAAAGACAGGACGAGGGCAAGGAGGGGGTCGTGCCATGTGGCGCTGGTTGTTGGGGTTTGTGATCGTCCTGCTGGGCACCTTGTGGGCGTTCACGGAATGGCGCACCGGGGAAATCGAGCGCACCTATCCGCCCACGGGCGAATTCGTCACCGTGGACGGCGTGCGCCTGCATTACGAGGAAGCGGGCACGGGCCAGCCGCTCGTGCTGCTGCACGGGGCGGGCGCCAATCTCCATGACTGGAAGGCGAGCCTGTTCGGCGACGCGGCCGGCGAATACCGGGTGATCGCCTTCGACCGGCCGGGCCACGGTCACAGCGCCCGCCCGGACGAAGAGGGCTGGGACCCGCGCGTGCAGGCGGCGCTCATTCACGGGGCGTTGCAAAAGCTGGGCGTGGAGAAGCCCGTGCTGGCGGGCCATTCCTGGAGCGGCGCGCTGGTGCTGGCCTATGCGCTGGCGTTTCCCGAAGACGTCGAGGGCATCGTGGTGCTCTCGGGCGTCAGCCATCCGTTCAGGGAAGGGGTGCGGCCCTCCTACCGGATCGCGGCCATGCCCGTTATCGGCCCCGTGTTCCGCCATACGGTGATGGCGCCGCTGGGCGAAGCCCTGCTGCCCCCGAGCGTGAAGGCCGCCTTCGCGCCCAATCCTCCGGTTGAGGACTATTTCGACAAGGCCGCCGTGCGGCTGCTGTTCCGCCCGCGCGCCTTTCTGCACAACGCCCGGGACGTTATCCATCTGAAGGCGGCGCTGACGGAAATGAGCCGGGACTACGGCAAGCTGTCCGTACCCGTCCTGATCATTTCGGGCATGGACGACCAGTGGGTCGATCCGGAGAATCATGCCTGCAAGCTGCACCGGGCGGCGCCCGACTCCCGGCTGGTGCTGATCCGCAATGTGGGCCACATGCCCCACCACATACGCCCCATCCTGATCATGGACGAGATCGCCCGGCTGCTGCGGGGAGAAACGGACGACTCCCCCCTGCTGGTCGTGCGCCTGCCGGAGGACCCGGGCGGCCCGCCTGCCGGCAAGCAGACCGCAAGCCGCAACGGCGACCCCTGCGGCCCGGGCAACGGGGCGAAGCTGACGGAGTTGCAATTGCGGTGAGGGACGGGAGTGTGAGGGGCGGACGTGTTCTGAATGAGGCGAACGC
>JBKHIN010000381.1:0-3273 GCA_046538635.1 Alphaproteobacteria bacterium | reverse complement strand
GCGGTGAAGAGCGCGGTCCCGTCCTCGCGGCCGTCCGGCATTGCGCCCGGCCATCGGGCGGTCAGCCGGGCCGCCCCGGCCTGGGGCGCGCCGTCGAAGCGCAGCATCATGCCTCCGATGCGGAAGCCGTTCATGTAGTTCCGGGAATGAAAGGCGCTATGCAGGGCGTGCCCGCCATTTCGTGCCGCGTCCGGATAGGCAATTACGTCTATCTTGAATTGTCCGCCCGCGGCGAGCTTTGAATAGGCGTTCAGAACGGCGCGCCCCGGGCGGCCGTCCTGGGCGGTCGTGTGTCCGAAACGGGCATAGAGTTCCTGGGCGGCATCGATCAGTGGCGTGACGTTTTGTTCGGCGAGGGTCTCGAGCACGCGCCGCAGGGCGAGGCGGTGGGCCCCGCCTTCGAGGACACCGTTGCGCTCCCCGTCCTCCGGTGCGGCGGTCTCCATTCCGGCGAGTTCGAGCGCGCGGCTGTTGAAGACGCTGCGGCTTCCCGAGCGGTGAATGGCGATAACCGGCAGCTCCGAAGACACGGCGTCGAGATCGGCGCGGATCAGGCGGCGTGCGCCGTCGAATTGCGACTCGTCATAGCCGAAACCGAGGATCAGGCCGAATTCACGCGCCGCAAACGTGACCTGCCGCCACTGCTGCAAAACTTTCACGATATCCGCGATGGAGCGGCTGTGCCCCTCCGGAGGGGCAAGAAGATTGGCGGTGACCGCCTGCAGGCCGGTGCGGGAAAGATGCCCGCAGGCGTCGATGAAGCCGGGGGCAAGGGTCCGTCCGTCGAGGTCGATCAGTTCCGTTTCCGCGCCCCTCAGCCGCACCACTTCGGCCAGCGGGCCGACGCCGATGATGCGGCCGTCGCCGACGGCGACCGACTGGGCCCAGGGCCGGGCATCGTCGGCCGTGATGATCTCGCCGCCGTAATAAATCCGATCGGCGATTTTCTGTATGCTGCCGGATACCGGACTGGCAACGGAAAGCAGGACGCAAAGCGCAAGACCCAGCCGCAACATGATGCCGCTCCCGTGCTCGCCGGAGGTCGCGCCGGGGCGATGGCGGGCCGGGCGCCGTTCCGGCCCGCCCTGGAAGCCTGCCCGCGCCCCGGGAGGGCCCGATCCTGAGTCCGCAAAAATTGACGTATGCTTTACGTGAGCCTGCGGCGTGGCGGGGAGGGCGGCGATCCGGCAGGCAGAGCGCCCGGTGTCCGGTGTCTGCACTGGCCATGAAGGCTGATTGTTGGTATGGGAACGCCTCGTAACTCGGCTGATGCAGACTGCGGTCAGGACCGGAAATGAAATTCAGAAAGGCGACTCTGGATGACTTGAGTGCAGTCGTGAAGCTGCTCGCAGATGATCCGTTGGGCGCCGAACGGGAACAATTCGAGGACCCGCTTCCGGCTCAATATATCGAAGCCTTCCACGCCATGAAGCGGCAGCCGGGAAATTGCCTGATCGTTGCAGTGGACGACAGGAACACCGTACACGGATGCCTCCAGCTTACCATCACGCCCGGCATCGCCCGGAAGGGCATGTTCAGAGCGACGATCGAGGGCGTGCGGATCAGCCACGCGCACCGGGGCAGCGGTCTGGGTACGAAGCTGTTCGAATTCGCCATCGATGAAGCGAAAAAGGCGAACTGCGGACTCGTTCAGCTCACGACGGACCGGAGCCGGGGCGGCGCCCACCGCTTTTATGAGGCGCTCGGCTTCGAGCCCACACATATCGGCATGAAGCTCATCCTGTGATCGTTCCCGCCGGCCAGGCGCGGCAGGCGGAGCGAAGGATTAAGCGGATCAGTGAACTGCGCCGGTCAAAAACGCCATCCCCTCACTTTCCGTCCGGCAGGCCCAGCGCTTGCAGCGCCTCCACCTGGCGCATGGTCATGTCCTCACTCCGGTAGGGGAGCAGGTCCCTCACGAAGGAAAGGGTTTCGGCCGGCGACACCTGGCGCAGCCGCTCCAGCGCCCGGGCCGCCGCGTCCTTGCGTCCCAGATGGAACTGGCTGCAGGCGATGATGCGCTGATTGGTGCGGAAGGTGGGGTTCTCCGCCGCACTCATCTGTGCATGGCGGATCGCACTGTCATAGTCCCCAAGCTGAAAATACGCACAGGCGCGGCCCGCATTCACGATATACATCATCGGGTCGCGCGGGCTTAGGGCGTGCGACCTGCCGAAATGGGCGAGCGCCGTCTCGCTGTCGCCGAAATAGGTGCGGATCCAGCCGCTGGCCGACCACGCATTCACGGAGTTCGGATTAAGTTCCGTCGCCTGATCGATAAGGGTCAGCGCCTGGTTCCAGTCCCGCTCGAAATAGGCGATGACGGGCGCCGCCAGCGCCAGAATGGAGGCGTCGTGCATTGCCTGCTGGGCGGCGGAATGGGCAAGGTCCACGGCCCGGCGCCGTTCCTCCTCGGTGAGGTGCTCCGGCTTGAGCGTCTGCAGCCAGGCGAACATGGCGGCGGCGGGCGGATAGTCCGGATCCAGTTCAAGGGCCTTGCGCAGACACTCCTCCGCCTTCTGAACGTCAATGCCCGCCGGCCCGTAGATGCAGGGCAGGGACCGCAGATACCAGTCATAGGCCGCCAGTTCGCGCGGCGGCTTGCGGCTGGAAACGCTGAGTTCGGCAAGGCGCACGCGGGGCTCCACCATGGCCGCGATCTGGCCCGCCACCTCGTCCTGAAGGGCGAAAACGTCCTCCAGCGGCTTTTCGATGCGCCCCGCCCAGACATGGGTGCCCTGGCGGGCGTCGATGAGGCGGTAGTTGATCCGGATCTGATCGCGCGAGCGGATGGCCGCGCCCTCCACCACATAGGCCACGCCCAGCTCTCCGGCGATCTGGCGCATGTCGAAGGTCCTGTTCTTGTAGAGGAAGGCGGTGGAGCGCGAGACCACCGGCAGCCAGCGGATATAGGAAAGCGCGTTGATGATTTCCTCGGTCAGGCCGTCGATGAAATAGTCGTCGTCCTCTCCGGAGAGATTGCGCAGCGGCAGCATGACGATGGAGAGGCCGGGCGTTCCGCGCGGCCCGTCCTCCGGCATTTCCGGCTCCCGGACGGGGGCGGAGTCCGGCTCCATGTTGAAGGCCGCCACGGCCGTCCCGCTTTGCGGGCCGGGCGGCGGCGGTCCGGGTTGCTCGTGCACGGTTCCGCCCTCCGCCTCGTCTTCCGGCTGCGCCCCGGCGCGCCGCCCCCTGTGCCCCTCCATGACCTGGCGCAGTTTGAGCGGCGGCGCCAGGTCGTTGCGCGCGAACAGATCGAGCGCGGCGCGGTAC
>JBKHIN010000016.1:0-16632 GCA_046538635.1 Alphaproteobacteria bacterium | reverse complement strand
GGCCGAAGGCGTGATGACGCAGCAGGGGCGCGGCGGGCGCTTTACCGAGGTGGTGCTGCATCCACGCGTGACAATTTCCGCCGACAGCGATCCGGCGAAGGCCGAACGGCTTCACGAGGCGGCGCATCGGGAGTGTTTCATCGCGCAGTCGGTGAATTTTCCGGTGCGCCACGAGGCGGAAATCGTTACGGGTTCCTGAGCCCCGCCCGGGCGCGCCGCCGCATGCCGCCAGCGCGGCACTCGGGTTTCACATGATTTGGACAACCGGAAACAAGGGGTTTCGGTCTGCAATGAACGATCACTCTACGGACGAAGTCAAATTCTCCCGCATGGGCGGCATCGGCCTGATCACCATGACCCGGCCCAGGGCGCTCAATTCGCTGACCCTCGACATGTGCTTGCGCATGCGCGCGCAAATGCGCGACTGGGCGGAGGACGACACCGTCGGTGCGGTGGTTATCGAGGGGGAGGGCGAGAAGGGCTTCTGCGCGGGCGGCGACATCCGCGCCCTGCACGATTCGGGCAGGGAAGGCACGCCCTATGCGCTGGAATTCTACGCCAACGAATACCGCCTCAATAATCTCATCGCCCATTATCCCAAGCCCTATGTGGCGCTCATGGACGGCATCACCATGGGCGGCGGCGTGGGCGTGTCGGTGCACGGCTCGCACCGCGTGCTGACGGACCGCACCGTGTTCGCCATGCCCGAGACGGGTATCGGCCTCATTCCGGATGTGGGCGGCAGTTATTTCCTGCCCCGCCTGCCGGACGAGGCGGGCATGTTCCTGGGGCTTACGGGCGAGCGGATCAAGGCGGGCGACGCGCTCGATCTGGTGATCGGCACCCACTACGTCCCCGGCGACGTGGAGGCGGTGAAGGCGGACCTGGCGAAAGCGGATTTCGGCGGCGATCCGCACAAGGCGGTTTCGTCGGTTCTGGATGCGCATGCGGGCCTGGCGCCCGGGGCCAAACTGCGTACGCACCGGCCCGCCATCCTCAAGCATTTTTCGGGCGAAAGCGTCGAGGCGATCCTCGATTCCCTGAAGAAGGACGGCAGCGAGTGGGCGCTGGGCCTCGCCGAAATCATGCGCACCAAGTCGCCCACCTCCATGAAGATCACCTTCCGCCAGATCCGCGAGGGCGCGGAGCTTGGCGTCAGCGATTGCCTGCGCCTCGAATTCCGGCTGGTTTCCCGGATCATGGAAGCGCATGATTTCTACGAGGGCGTGCGCGCCGTGATCATCGAAAAGGACAACAAGCCCGACTGGAATCCCGCCACCCTCGAAGAGGTCAGCGACGCCGAAATCGAGTCCTATTTCGCGCCGCTGGGGCCCCGGGAGCTGGATCTGGAAGCGGGGTGATGCGCCTCACCCCGTGCCTGCTCGAAAATGCGCACATAGCGCTGGAACCCTACACACCCGGCCATCTGAATGAATTGCAGGTGGCGGCGCGCTCCGCGCCCGGCATCTGGTGTTATATGCCCGACGATCTCAGCACCGTCGATTTTCCGGACTGGTTCGAGGGCGCGCTGGAGGAGCAGCGGGCGGGCCGGGCGATCTTCCACGCCGTGCGCCGCAAATACACGGGCGTGCTGTGCGGCAGCACCAGCTATCTGAACATCGTGCCCGCCCATGCCCGGGTGGAGATCGGCTACACCTGGTATGTGCCCGATGCTCAGGGCACGGAGGTCAATCCGGCGGCCAAGTTGCTGATGTTCGCCAATGCCTTTGAGGCCGGGGCGGAGCGCGTGGAGCTGAAATGCGACGCCCGCAACGCCCGCTCGCGCGCCGCCATGCGCAAATTCGGCGCGGTGGAGGAGGGCACGCTGCGGCGTCACATGCGCATGCCCGGCGGCCATATGCGCGATACGGTGTATTATTCCGTCCTGCGCGAGGAATGGCCGGAGGTGCGGGCGCATCTCCTGTCCCGGCTTGAATAGGCCGTGAAATCGGGCCACCAAGGGCAAGACCTCGACGAATTCATCTTTGCCCGCCCGCGGTTCCGTTGGGCGGGCCCACCAGGGAGGACAACATGGCGACTGTCGGTTTCATCGGGCTGGGCAATATGGGCCTGCCCATGGCGAAGAATCTTCTCAAGGCCGGGCATTCCGTCAAAGCGTTCGACCTGAACGGCCAGGCGCTCGCCGCCGCGGCGGAAGCGGGCGCGGAAAAGGCGGAGGATACGGCCGCCGCGGCGAAGGGCGTGGAGGCCGTCATCACCATGCTGCCGGCCGGCGACCATGTGCTGTCGGTCTATGGCGGCGATCAGGGTGTCGTTGCGGCGGCGGGTCAGGGCACGCTTCTGATCGACTGTTCGACCATCGACATGGAAAGCGCACGCCAGGTTTCGGCGCTGGCCGCGGACAAGGGGCTGACCATGGTCGACGCTCCGGTTTCGGGTGGCGTCGCCGCGGCCGAAGCCGGGGGCCCGACCTTCATGGTGGGCGGCCCGGCCGAGGGCTTCGAAGGCGCCAGGCCGCTGCTGGAGGCGATGGGCAAGAACGTCTTCCACGCCGGAGAGTCCGGCAACGGCCAGGCCGCCAAGATCTGCAACAACATGATTCTGGCGGTTTCCATGATCGGCGTGTGCGAAGCCTTCGTGCTGGCCGAGAAGCTGGGGCTCGACCATCAGAAGCTGTTTGATATCGCCTCCACGGCGTCCGGACAGTGCTGGTCGCTCACCAGCTATTGCCCGGTGCCGGGGCCGGTTCCGGCTTCGCCCGCCAACCGGGACTACAAGGCCGGCTTCACCGCCGCCATGATGCTCAAGGACCTGAAGCTCGCGCAGAACGCGGCGCAAAATGCCGATGCGGTCACGCCGCTGGGGGCGGAGGCCACGTCGCTCTACGGACTTTTTGCGGCTTCCGGCGAATCCGGCCGTGACTTCTCGGGCATCATCAATATGATCCGGGGAAAGGCTGGCGGCTGAATCGAAAGTCTGAGGTCGCGTAGTTCGCCGCCGCTTTCTGCGGGTGCAGGGGATCGAGGGGGCCGGTGTGACGCGCCGTCGTCTGATTTTGCTCGCCGTGGCCGCAGCCGTGATCGGCGGCCTCGGCTTCTGGGCTTACGACCGTTATCTGGGCGGTGAACTGAGCCAGGGCGAAGAGCTGCGGGAAGCGCTGGCCGACGAACTGGCCTCGGCGGGCTTCGCCTATACATCCCTGGAATATGACTGGCGCAAACGGCGCGTGGTGGCGGAAGGGCTGGCCGCCACCGAACTGCCCGAAGGGATCACCGGCTTTTCCATCGGCAAGGCGGTCTATCGCGGCGCCGGACCCGCAACCATCCGCGCCGTCTTCGAGCAGGCGGATGGCGCCGCGGCGGACGGCAAGGCAAAGCCTGTCGAACTGATCGCCGATCTGGAGCTGTCCGATGTCTATATCGGCTTCGAGAACGGGGTGGAATTCAAGCAGGCGAGCCTGACCCTGAAACATGTCAGCCTGGGCAAGCCGGTCCGGCGCGATGCGGCCGGACAGGGAGAAGGCAGCCCGGTCCTGAAAGCCGCGGACATGGCCCGCCGGGTCCATGTGCGCCTGCTTGAAGCCGGAAATATTCACGTCTTCCACCCGGACTCCCAGAGTTCTCTCAACCAGGAATATCTGCGTCTGGAAGATTATCGCGGCGGCGATTTCTCCGAGTTCCGGCTCGAAGGGCTGAACCTGTCCGCGGCGTTGGTCTTCCGCGCGAAGCTGGACGAGTTTTTCCTCCAGTCGGTCAAGGCACGGAAGTTTCTGGCCAATTTCCACAGAATGCCGCTTTTCGGCATGACCGCGGAACTGACCGGCGGCAACCGGCCGGACGGGTATGCCAGCGCCGCAGAATCGGCCATCGTCGCCGGCGATTGGGCGCTGATCGGATTCGAGGCGCTGATACCGGCGGCGGGGCGGATCGCGTTCGAGGAAATCGCCGCTTCCGACCGCCAGTTCGTCAACGGGCTGGAACTGGGCGGGAAGTCGAAAGTCGTCGCACTGGAACTGCAATTCAACATGCTCACCCAGGTGCTCACCGCCGGCCTGGAGGCGCTGGGCGAAGACGTGACGGCGGCGGCGGCCGAGGCGGGCTCGGAGGCGGAAGCGTGGATGGCGGCACGCGCCGCCAATATCGCTCCGGAGGGCGAGGCCGTGGCCGCTTCATTGCAGGCGGAAGAGGGGGATGACGGCACCGGTTCGCAGGAGCCGGCGGCCGATTCTCCGCAGGCGCCCAGGGTCAAACCGCAGAAACGCGCTGGCCGTGCCGGTTCCCCGGACGATCAGATACCGATGGGCCCCCGCGACGGCGAAGTCACAGAGGGTCCCGCCGCTCCCGTTCCCGAGGTCTGGGGTAACGAGATCGAGCCGCCGGGCGCCAGGCCGGAAATCGATAAAAAGCGGCTTGCCGAAATCATCCGCAAGCTCGGCTTCGACAATATGCGGATCAACGGCGAGTTCGCCGCCGGTTTCGACCGGCGCGGCAGGGTCTGGGAACTTTCGGAATTCGTCTTCGATATGGACGGGTTCTGGAAACTTTCCCTTGATCTTCGCCTGGGCGGCGTGGGCGCACTGGAGGATCTGGGCCATGTGCCCCTGGGCCCCGAGGGCTGGTGGCAGGGTCCGAAGGCCGATGCGGTCGGCGAGCGCCTTCTGGAGGAGGGGCGGTTCGAGAGCTTCTCCCTCACCTACCGGGAGCAGGGTTTCCTGTCGCGCCTGATGTCCCTGATCGCGGAACGGCAGGGGACGAACGTGGAGGCGCTGGCGGGCAGTTTCGCAAACGCCCTGTTCGCCGGGGGGAACGGCGCGCCTCTCGGTGCTGAGGGGCTGGCGGAGGCCGTGGAGGCGTTCCTCGTTTCCCCGGAGCGCTTTGCACTACACCTGCAGCCGGAGGAACCGGTGCCCTTCCGCGCCTTTCCGGCCCTGAACGAGGCGGATGCTCCGCTGCCGGAAGCCGCATCCCGCCTGGGGCTGGAGCTGACCTTCAATGACCGCTCCTTCGCGGACTTCAAAAATTCCGCCCCAATTGCCAGTGACATCCAGGCCGAACCGGATTAAGCAAAGCGTGTCGTTGCGGCTCCCGCCGCGGTAAATCCGAAGGGGGATTTCATGAATCGTACCATTGGCATTGTCGCCGCCGCCGTCGTCATCCTGGCGGGCGCCGGCTATTTTATCTTTATGGGCGGACCCGGCGGGGACCGTGTCTCAGGCGAGGAGTTGCGCGCCTATGTCGAAAACCAGCTGACGGAGGCGGGCGCTACCTTCGAGGCCATCACCTATGACGGCGGCAGCGACAGCGTCACCGTGACGAATCTCGAGGCAGGGAACGCGATTCCGTTCTACAAGGAGTTCAAGGTCGCCACGGTGACGATCAAGGGCGGAGACAAGACCGCCTTCGAAATGCTCATCGACGGAGCGGCGGCGGAGGAAGCCGGGAGCGAAGATTTCCTTCGGGTGGCGAAGGAAATGCGCGCCGAGGACATCACCTTCACGCTGGACGCGGGAAGCATGGCCGAGGCGGCGGCCGCCGCGTCCGGAGAAGAACAGGACGCGGAGATCGAAGCGGAGATCGACAAGGCCGTGGGCGGCCTGAAGGCGGGCGGCAGCATCGAAAGCTTTTCGGTGGAGGATTACGCCGTCAAGCCGACCGGCGAGTCCCTCGCCACTCTGCTGGAAGCGCCGGATCTGAGTTCGCCCGAGGCGCTCAACAGCTTCATGGCGCGTGCCGGAAAGTTCGGGGCAGCGCAGAAATACGACCGTTATGAAGTCAAGGGTCTCACCTATCAGGTGGACGCCGAAGAGGCGAACCTTGAGGCGACGGTGGAATCGGCGACGTCGGACGGCTATGACGCCGGCATCCTCGGCGAGACGGAAGTCGGCCGCACGGTGATCGTCGTGGGCGGCGAGGCCATCCAGGAAGAACTGGGCGGCCCGGTGACTGCGTCGATGGAGGGCGCAATGGTCGAGCACCTGGACATGGCGGGAATGTTGAAGGCCATGCAGGACGGCACGCTGGTCCCGGAAGACCCCGAAAAGGCGCCGCTCCTGAGCGCCTGGACGCCCACCTTCGGCGACTACAAGGTTTCGAACGTCAAGGTCTCCGTCCCCGGCTACGGCGATTTCACGCTGGAGGAACTGTCCGCCGATGAGGTGAAAAACGTGGCTGGCCTGGCCCTCGGCGGCAAGGGCACGCTGAAAAATCTCGTGATCCCCGCCTCGGCCTTCGACAACTCGGAATTCAAGGAGGTCTTCGACAGGCTGGGCGCAGAGGAACTGCGGATCAACATTTCCTCGAAGTCGGCATTCGATGAAAAAGAGAATGTCTGGAACATGTCGAAGTTTCTTGTCGACGTGGAGAAGTTCGGTTCGCTGAACACCGAATTCCGGTTCGGCGGCATGGGCTTTCTTGAAGACATGGTCGGCATGCCCTCCGACGAGTTCGTGTCGAGCGGGATGATGAACCGCGTCCTGCAGCAGATGACCTTCCAGCGCCTGCAATTGACCTATCGCGATCAGGGTGCGGTCGACTATCTGCTGAACTCGATGGCCGAGCAGAGCGGCATGGAGCGCAGCCAGCTCGTCCAGCAATATGTGCAGCAATTCGACGCCATGCGGGCACAGTTCGGCGAGGTCCAGGCCCTGAACGAACTTTCCGGGGCTTTGGCGTCCTTCATGCAGGAGCCGAAATCGCTGACGCTGACCTTCGATCCGGAAGAGCCGGTGCCGTTTGGACAGGTGTCGGCAATGGGCATGGCCGCGCCGACACAGCTGATCGAGGCGCTGGGCTTTTCGGCGGAGGCCAACAAGTAACCTCCATGCGCATCACTCCCGGAAAGGCCGTCTTCGAAGGCGGCCTTTTCGCGTTCCGGCCCGGGCGGCCGGCCGGAAAGCCGCGGCTTGGCGCGCCGCCTCACCGGAAGTCTTGAAATGCTGCCGAAAACTCTGCTTAAACTCCGCGGCCCGGAACGGTCCGGGCGCTCAGCCGCCGCGCACTGCGGCCATCGGCCCGGCGGGCAGGGTGCCGGGCTGCAAAGTGAACGGCCATGAATCGACTTCTCACAATGGCGGCCGGGCTTCTCGTTCTGGCCGCCCTCGCATACTGGTATTACGACCAGACGGAACGCCGGCAGCGTTCGGCCGAAGCCATGCAGGCCGGCCTGGCCGAATTCCTGACCTCCCAGGGCGCGCGCTACGGGACGCTGACCTACGACCGGGGTTCCAACAGCGTCACCGTTACCGATGTCGCGTGGACCCAGGAAGCCGGGGGCATGTCCCGCCGCATGACGCTGGAGCGCGCGGAAATCGTCGCGGGCGATATCGAGGCGTTCCGGACCGTCTTCAGGCCAACCAGCTACGCGCCGGGCGATGCGCGGGTAGGGGATTTCCTGAAACTGGCGGCGGCGATCGATCTGCGCGGGCTGGAAATGCGCCATGCCGGGGGCACCGTCTCCCTCTCCCGTTTCCACATGGAGTCGCCTGCCATGCGCCAGTTCGGCTTCCCGCCTTCCCGGCAGGGGATCGAAGATGCCGGCGCGGCTTTCGTGGCAGGCGACATCGGCAGCGCCCTGAAATTCCGAAAGGGGCGGTTCGAGGAACTGCGCCTCAGCCGGGGCGAAGACGAGGAAATTTCGCTCGCGACTCTGGAGCTGGGGTCCTTCGATTCCGGCAAGCTCGACCAGCTTGCGGCGAAGGGATTTGCCGCGCAAACCGACGGAGTGAAAACCAGCCTCGAAGGTCTGGCCGTCAACAATCTGGGCCTCGAGCACTGGCTGGACGGGCTGAAAAACGGCGCGCTGACGCTGTCCGAAGGCGGCCTTGCGGCGGGCGCCTGGGCCAACGGGCGCGGACCGGCCTTCGACGGCGTAAAGATTGTCGGCTTCAAGCTGGCGGGTGAAGAGGCGGGCCGCCTGTCCGTCGACGAAGCTTCGCTGACCGATCTCGTGCGGGTGGGGGATCTGGTAGCGGCCGGGAATTTGCGCATTTCGGGGCTGGAGTACCCGGTCAGGGGCGACGCGCCCTGGAGCAGGGCCCTGAGCGAGATGGGGTATGAAAAGCTGCGGCTCAATCTCGTCTCGCGTTCCACCTACGATCCGGGGTCCAAAGTTTCCGAAACGACCGAATTCATGGTGGAGGTGGAGAACGCCGGCCGGATCTTCGGCTCCTCGCGCCTTGAGAATGTCGAGATCGGCGATGAACTGCGCGAACTGGACCTGAAGGGCTTCGTTTCCGACGGCGGGCTGGAGCGTATGCTGGGCACCTGGCGGCTGGCCCGGCTGGAAGTGGGCTACAAGGATCTTTCCCTGATCGGGCGCGCCTATGAACTGGCGCTGAAGCGACTGGGCAAGCCGCCCGAAGTTCTGACGGCGGAATATATCGCTCAGCTGGAGGCACTGCGCGAGCGGCACGGTAACGGGCCGTTTCTGACCCGCCTGTCGGAACAGATGAAGATTTTCCTCGAGGAGCCGAATGCGATCGTGTTCCGGATGGTGCCGCCGGAGCCGGTGGTGCTGGCGCAGATCGCGCTTGCAGGCTTCGACGATCCGGAGGAACTGGCGAAAATGCTGGGCCTGACGGTGGAGGCCAAGCCCGCCAAGTAGCCGGGATATTGCCGGCGGCCCGGGAGGGCAAGCGCATGCATCCCTATCTGGAGGACGGGTTTCTGGCGTTCGCCCATCGCGGCGGCGCGCTGGAAATGCCGGAGAACACCCTGGCCGCATTCCGGCGCGCGGCGGAACTCGGCTACCGCTATCTGGAACTGGACGTGCGGGCGACGCGCGACGGGCGGGTCGCAGTCTTCCACGATGCCGAGCTGGACCGGGTCACCGATGCCGAAGGTCTTGTGTCGCACTGCCGCTGGGACGAGCTGAAATCCGTGCGCGTGGCGGGACGGGAGCCCATTCCCCTGCTGGAAGAGGTGCTCGACGCCTTCCCCGAGTCGAAAATCAACATCGACGCCAAGGACGATGCGGTCGTGGAGCCGCTCACGACGCTCCTGCGCCGCGCCGATGCGCTCGCCCGTGTCTGCGTGGGATGCTTTTCCGCAAAGCGCCTGGCCCGTCTCAGGCGGCTTCTGGGGACCGATGCGTGCACGGCGCTGGGGCCCGGGGAGGTTACGCGCCTGTGGCTCGCGGCGCGGCTGGGTATTCCGCCCGGGTCGTTCACCGGGCGCTGCGCGCAGGTGCCCGTCACCCATTACGGCATGGAGGTGGTGACGCCGCGTTTCGTGAAAACCTGTGCGCGGGCGGAATTGCCGGTTCATGTCTGGACCATTGACGATCCCGTGGAGATGAACCGGCTGATCGACATGGGCGTTTCCGGGCTGATGACCGACCGGCCGGAAGTCCTGAAAGGAGAATTGCAGCGGCGGGCCCTGTGGCGGGGCGGCTGACGGGGGCGCGGATTTTAGGCCGGATGCGGATACTCCGTGCCGGTCGTTTTGGCCGCGGAATCCGTGATCCGAAGACAAACGGCCCCCCAGGGGGGAGCCGTTGCAATCTTTTCCTTACCCTGCGCCGGCGTCAGCTGCGGCGCCCGCGCTTCGACGTTTTCTTGGCGGCCTTGCCGAGGCCGATCTTCTTGGCGAATTCAGAGCGCTGCTTGGCGTAGTTGGGTGCGACCATCGGATAGTCCGCCGGCAGGCCCCACTTGGCCCGGTATTCCTCGGGAGACATGTTGTAGTTGGTGCGCAAGTACCGCTTGAGCATCTTCAGTTTCTTGCCGTCTTCGAGACAAACAATGTAGTCCGGCGTAATTGACTTGCGTACGGGAACGGCGGGTTTTTGCGGAGTCTTCGACTTGGCCTCCGCACCGTTCTTCAGCGTGCCCAGCGTGCCGTGAACACTTCGGATCATGTTTGGAATTTCCGAAGCGGGCACCTGATTGTGGCTGACATAGGCGGCCACAATGTCGGTCGCCAGCCGCAAGGTCTCCTCTTCGGTCATGGTTGGAGCTTCGTGGGTCTCGGTCATACTCTGGTTCCCTTTATTTGCGCGTTTGTTTCCATGTAAGCCCTCTCACTGATTACATAATGCGTTAGCATCATTCTTTCCATAAAGAAACCTTGTCTGTTCAGATTACCAAAAAGTTACCTTGGGGAAGTAATGTGCCGATAATCGGGCGGCTACTACACCATAAGTGATTCTGTGCTGCGACCGGCATCACTAGACGTGTGCAAAATCCTGAAAACACCTAAATATTGATTTTTCTTTGCCGCCGTTGTTTCGCACAGGGACTCCCGCCAGTTCTAGGGATCTTTTTGCCGCATCTTCGCGAGATGTGGTAGACAGATGGATCGCGCTATGAAGGAAAGTAGCGGGGCTGCGGCCGCCGCGAGTCGGACTCTTCCATCCTTGCCATTGCCTGGAGAACGCCCATGCCCTCGCCGGAGACAACCGGTTTACAAGATTTCGATAACGGCTTTTTTTCCCGTCCGCTGGCCGAAACCGATCCGGAACTGGCCGGCGCCGTGCGCCGCGAACTCGGCCGGCAGCAGGACCAGATCGAACTCATCGCCAGCGAGAATATCGTCAGCCGCGCCGTGCTGGAAGCACAGGGTTCGGTACTGACGAACAAGTACGCCGAAGGCTATCCGGGACGCAGATATTACGGCGGTTGTGCCTTCGTCGATGAAGCGGAACAACTGGCAATCGACCGCGTCAAGAAATTGTTCAACTGTGCTTATGCGAATGTTCAGCCCCATTCCGGGGCGCAGGCGAATCAGGCGGTGTTTCTTGCTTTCATGAAGCCCGGCGACGCCTTCATGGGCCTCGACCTGGCGGCGGGCGGCCATCTCACGCACGGCGCGCGGCCCAATGTCTCGGGCAAATGGTTTCGGGCCATTCACTATGGCGTGCGCCGGGATACACACCTGATCGACTATGACGAGGTGGCCCGCCTTGCGGAGGAACACAAGCCCGCGCTTATCATCGCGGGCGGTTCCGCCTATCCGCGTGAGATCGATTTTCAGCGATTTCGTCACATTGCGGATGAAGCGGGCGCCCTGTTCATGGTCGACATGGCCCATTTCGCCGGTCTTGTCGCCGGCGGCGTTCATCCGAACCCGGTGGAATACGCCCATGTGGTCACCTCGACCACCCACAAGACCCTGCGCGGCCCGCGCGGCGGCATCATCCTGTCGAACGACCCGGAACTGGGAAAGAAAATCAATTCGGCGGTCTTTCCGGGCTTGCAGGGCGGCCCGCTGATGCATGTCATCGCGGCCAAGGCGGTGGCCTTCGGAGAAGCGCTCACGCCGGGCTTCAGGACCTATTCGCAAGCGGTGGTGGACAATGCCCGCACGCTCGCCGCTACGCTGGAAGAGCGCGGTCTGGACATGGTCGCCGGGGGAACGGATACCCATGTCCTGCTGGTCGATTTGCGTCCCATGGGCGTCAAGGGCAATGTGGCCGAGAAAGTGCTGGAAGAGGCGGGCATCACCTGTAACAAGAACGGCATTCCCTTCGATCCCGAGAAGCCGATGGTGACCTCGGGCATCAGGCTGGGCAGTCCGGCGGGTACGACGCGCGGCTTCGGCGCGGCGGAGTTCACCCGGATCGGCCACTGGATCGCCGATGTCCTCGAAACCGTGGCCGCGAAGGGCGAGGCGGGCGATCCGGAAGTTCTGGCCCGGGTTCGCGAAGAGGTGAGGGCGTTGTGCGCCCGGTTTCCGGTCTATCAGGACTGAGACGGTCAGTTGCGGGAAAGGCGACGAAACATGCGGTGCCCGTTTTGCAGTAACGAAGACACGCAGGTGAAGGATTCACGCCCCACCGAGGACGGCGCGGCCATCCGGAGGCGGCGTTTCTGCCCGGCCTGCGCCGCGCGCTTCACGACGTTTGAGCGCGTGCAGCTCCGTGAACTGACAGTTCTCAAGAAATCGGGCCGCAAGGTGCCCTTCGACCGCGACAAGCTGATGCGTTCGGTGCAGGTATCGCTGCGCAAGCGCCCGGTCGAGCCGGAGCGGGTGGAGCGCATGGTGTCCGGCATTGTCCGGCAGCTTGAGAGCACCGGCGAAAGCGAAGTGCCCTCCGACATGATCGGCCAGATGGTGATGGAAGGCCTCGCCACGCTCGACGACGTGGCCTATGTGCGCTTCGCCTCCGTTTACAAGAATTTCCGGGAAGCCAAGGACTTCGGCGATTTCATCGGCGAACTGGATGAAGACGAGGAAGAGATCGGGGCGGGCTGATTACGGGCTGGTCTGCGAAGGCGGGTCGTTTCCCTTCGCCGTCCGGCTGTGAAAGGTGAACACTTCCCGTGACCGGCGATGATCAGGATACGCATTTCATGCGCCATGCCCTGCGCCTCGCCCGGCGCGCGGCGGGGCGCACCTGGCCCAATCCCCATGTCGGCTGTGTAATCGTGCGGCCGGGGCCGGACGGCGCGCCGGTGATTGCCGGGCGCGGCGCAACGGCGCAAGGCGGCCGTCCCCACGCCGAAACGATAGCGCTGGCCCAGGCGGGTGACGCGGCGCGCGGCGCCACGGCCTATGTCAGTTTCGAGCCCTGCGCCCATCACGGCCAGACGCCGCCCTGCGCCAATGCGCTGATCGAGGCGGGCGTGGCGCGCGTCGTCTGCGCGCTCGGCGATCCCGATCCGCGCGTGAACGGGCGCGGCCTGGGCCTTCTGCGCGAGGCCGGGATCGAGGTACGCACGGGCGTGCTGGAAGCGGAAGCCCGGCGGGTTGCGGCCGGATTCCTGTCGCGGATCGAGCGCGGCCGTCCGCTTGTCACGCTCAAGCTTGCCACCTCTTTGGACGGGCGCATCGCCACCGCCTCCGGCCACAGCCGCTGGATCACGGGGCCCGAGGCCCGCGCCCGCGGCCATTTGCTGCGTGCCCGTCATGACGCCATCCTGATAGGCAGCGGCACGGCGCTGGCCGATGATCCGGCGCTCACCTGCCGCCTGCCGGGGCTGGAGGCGCGCTCCCCGGTGCGCGTGGTGATGGACGGACAGTTGCGCCTGCCGCCGGACTCGGCGCTCGCCTGCACGGCCCGCGAGACGCCGGTCTGGCTGGTGACCCGCGCCGGTCACGAGGGGGCGGCGCTTTCGCGCCTGAAAGAGCGGGGCGTCAACGTGATCGAGATCGAAGGGCCGCAAGGCGCGCCCCTTGAGCCCGCGCACGTGCTGAGCATGCTGGCGGAGCGCGGCATTACGCGCCTGCTGGTGGAGGGCGGGGCGCGGGTTGCCTCCGCTTTCTGGAAGGCACATCTGGTGGACAGGGTGATATGGTTTCGCGCGCCCCTGGCCCTGGGCGGCGACTCCCGCCCTGCGATCGAGGCTCTCAATCTTGCCGGGCCGGACGCGGCGCCCCGTCTGACCCGGCGCGCCGTCCATGCCTGCGGCGAGGACATGGTGGAAACTTATGATGTGCGGACCTGAACCGTCCCGCGGAGAAACGGCATGTTCACCGGTATCGTGACCGATGTGGGCCGCGTACGCGCCGTCAGGCCCATGGGCGACACGCGCATCGAGATTGCCTGCGGCTATGACGCGGCCGATATCGAAGTGGGCGCCTCGGTCGCCTGCGCCGGCGTCTGCCTTACCGTGGTGGAACGCGGCGCGGATGAGAACGGCGCATGGTTCGGCGTGGACGCTTCGGCGGAAACGCTCCGGGCCACCACGCTCGGAAACTGGCGACCCGGCACGCCGGTCAATCTGGAGCGCGCGCTCAAGGTGGGCGACGAACTGGGCGGGCACATCGTCTCGGGCCATGTGGACGGGGTAGGCGTGGTGGAAAGCCTGACGCCGGAGGGCGATTCCCTGCGCTTCGTGTTCGAGGCGCCCGAAACGCTGGCGCCCTATCTGGCGCCCAAGGGCTCCGTTGCGGTGGACGGCGTCTCGCTGACAATCAACGGCGTCGAGGGGAACCGTTTCAGCGTCAACGTCATCCCCCATACCCGCCGGGCGACGACGCTGCGTCAGTCCGAGAGGGGCGCGCAGGTTAATCTGGAAGTTGACCTCCTTGCCCGCTATGTGGAGCGGCTGCTCAGGGCAGGGCGAAATCCGGAAGGAATGGTACGGTGATTCACAGCGATTTTCTGGCCGACATCGAGGACGTCATCGAGGACGCCCGCAATGGCCGCATGTTCATCCTGGTGGACGCGGAGGACCGGGAGAACGAGGGCGATCTGGTGATCCCGGCCCAGATGGCGACGCCGGAGACGGTCAACTTCATGGCGCGCTTCGGACGGGGGCTGATCTGTCTGGCCCTCACGCGCCGGCGCGCGCGCGAACTCGACCTCAGGCTGATGTCCTCCGACAACCAGAGCCGCCACAAGACCGCGTTCACCGTCTCCATCGAGGCGCGTCACGGCATTTCCACGGGCATCTCGGCCCATGACCGTGCGCGCACCATTTCGGTGGCCATCGACCCCTCGGCGGGCAAGGACGACATCGTAAGCCCCGGCCATGTCTTTCCGCTCGTGGCGCGTGACGGCGGCGTGCTGGTGCGCGCGGGCCATACGGAAGCGGCGGTGGACATCGCCCGCCTGGCGGGGCTGCTGCCCGCCGGTGTGATCTGTGAGGTGATGAATGACGACGGCACCATGGCCCGGCTGCCGGACCTCGTGAAATTCGCCCAGCTTCACGGCCTGAAGGTGGGCACCATCGCCGACCTGATCGCCTATCGCCGCCGCAATGACCATTTCCTGCACCGGGCCATCGAAACCGATTTCACGGCCGAGCCCGGCGGTGATTTCAAAATGTATGTCTATATCAACAAAGTGGAGTATGCGGAGCACATCGCGCTGGTGAAGGGCGATCTGAACGGGCCGGAACCGGTGCTGGTGCGCATGCACGCGCTCAACGTCTTCGAGGACGTGCTGGGCGCGGCAGGACCGCGCAACCGTCAGCTCACGGATGCCATGCGCGAAATCGAGCAGGAGGGCCGGGGCGTTATCGTCCTGATCCGCGACACCAAGGCCACGGTCGTTTCCGACCTTCTGCGCCGGCGCGAGGAGCGCGACGAGCCCCGGCGGCTCAAGGAATACGGGGTGGGCGCGCAAATCCTGCTCGATCTCGGCGTCCGGCGCATGACCCTGCTTTCCAATACGCCGCGCAAGATCGTGGGCCTGGAGGGCTATGGACTCGAGATCGCCGGTCTGCGGCCGCTGCGCCCGGAAGGAACCGGCGATGAGTGACCCCGCCCGCGGAATTTTGATCGTCGAGGCGCGCTTTTACGAGGATATCGCCGAGGCGCTCGCCCAGGCGGCCATCGCCGAAATCGAGCGCCGCGGCGCCCGCTATGAACGGGTGGCGGTGCCGGGCGCGTTCGAAATCCCGGCCGCCATCGCCATGGCGGCCAAGGCCAAACCGCGTTTCGAGGGCTATGTGGCGCTTGGTTGCGTCATTCGCGGCGAAACCAGCCATTATGATTATGTATGCGGAGAATCCGCACGGGGATTGATGGATCTGTCGATCAAGCGGCGCCTGGCCATCGGCTACGGCATTCTTACCGTCGACAGCCGGGAGCAGGCCGAGGCGAGAGCCGGCGGGGCGAAGGGCAACAAGGGCACGGACGCCGCGGCCGCCTGTTTCGACATGATCGATCTCAAGCGCCGGTTCGGAAAGGACCGATGAGGATGGCCCGCCCCCGGCAAAGCGGAAAACCGGCTTCGGCACGCCGGCCGGAGGAGCGGCAGCGCGCACGCTCGGCGGCCCGCCTCGCCGTGGTTCAGGCGCTTTATCAGATGGAACTCGGCGGCGCGGGCGTGGACAGCGTGGTCGAGGAATTTCGCACCCACCGCCTCGGCCGGGACATCGAGGGCGCTGAGGCCGCCGAGGCCGACGCGCCCTTTTTTGCGGACGTGGTGCGGGGCGTCGTCACCCGCCAGGTCGCCATCGACAGGCAGGTGAACGCCATACTCGCCGAAGGCTGGCGGCTTGCCCGGCTCGACAGCACGCTCCGGGCGCTGCTGCGCGCGGCGACCTTCGAGCTGATGGCGCGGGACGATGTGCCCGCGCGCGTGGTGATCGACGAATATGCGGCCGTCGCGCGGGCCTTTTTCGACCTCTCGGAAACCGGTTTCGTCAACGGCGCGCTCGACCGTATCGCCCGTGCCCTGCGCCCGCACGAATTTTCACCGGAGCCGGATGGCGCGGTCTGAGCCCATGCGCGAGTTCGAGCTGATCTCCCGGTATTTTGCCCCCCTCGCGGAAGATCAGGCTCATGCTTTCGGCCTGCGCGACGACGCGGCGCTGCTGCCGCACCGGCCGGGCCACGATACGGTGGTCACGGTGGATGCCATCGTGGAGAATGTTCATTTCCTTACGGAGGACCCGCCCGGCCTGGTGGCGCGCAAGCTTCTGCGCGTGAACCTGTCCGACCTCGCGGCCAAGGGCGCCGAACCGGCTCATTACCTGCTCGCCGCAGCCTTCCGGAAAGGGATGGATACGGACTATATCGCGGCCTTCGCCGGCGGGCTGGCGGAAGACCAGAAGATTTTCGGCATTTCGCTGCTGGGCGGCGACACGGTGGCGACGCCCGGTCCGGCCACCTTTTCGCTCACCGCCTTCGGGCATGTGCCGCGCGGCGCGTTTCTCCGGCGCGGCGGCGCCCGGTCCGGCGACCTGCTCTATGTCACCGGGAGCATCGGAGACGCCGTTCTGGGACTGCGCATGCTGCGCGGCGATGGGGACGTCGCGGACGCGGGCCACCGGGAGCAGGC